>JBIKZP010000127.1:0-6391 GCA_044354655.1 Rhodoferax sp.
GCCCGAGGCTTTCACCAGGCCTTCGTACTTGGCCAGTTCAGCTTTCATGAAAGCGCCAAACTCTTCGGCACTGCCGCCCACGGGCTCCGCCAGCAGCGTGCCAAAACGGGTCTTGGTTTCAGGCGCATTCAAGGCGGTCACAAAGGCCTGGTTCAGGCGCGCCAGCACGTCTTTGGGCGTGCCCGCGGGTGCCACCAAACCCCACCAGGTATCAATTGAAAACCCTTTGAAGGTGTCGGCCACAGGCGGCGTGTCGGGCAAGGCGGGCGAGCGGTTCAGGGTCGTCACGGCCAGCGCCTTGAGCTTGCCGGAGCGGATGTTGGGTGCGGCGGTGGCGAGGTTGTCAAAGTTGAAATCCACCTGACCGGCCAGCAGGGCCAGTTGCGCCGGGTTACCGCCGTTGTAGGGAATGTGCACCGCATAAATGCCTGCGGCTTTCTTGAACATTTCACCCGCCAAATGACCGGCGCTGCCATTGCCACCACTGCCGTAGTTGAGTTGCGCCGGGTGCGCCTTGGCGTAGGCCACCAGGTCGGCCAGGCTGTTGATTTTCAGGCGCTGCGCGGTCTCGGCGTTTATCACCAGCACATTGGGCACGCGCACCATCTGCGTGATGGGCGCAAAGTCGGTGGCGGCCTGGTAGGGCATCTTGGCGTACAGCCAAGGGTTAACCGCATGCGTGGCCGTGGCGGCAATGCCAATGGTCAAACCATCGGGGGCTGCTTTGGCCACCGCATCGGCGCCAATGTTGCCGCCAGCGCCGGGCTTGTTGTCAATGATGACGGTGCCCAGCGTGTCTTTCACGCGCTCGGCCAGCGCCCGTGCCGTCACGTCAATCGGACCCCCCGCGGCGTAGGGCACCACCAGCCGAATGGGCTTGCCTTGGGCGTGTACGGTGGCGCAGCCCAGCAGGGCCAGTAGAGAAATAAGCAGCGTGTGGACAGGTTTCATGGCAGGGTGTTCTTAAGCGTTGCGGGCCTTATCGGCCTCGGTGGTGAACGAGTCGGCAAAGAATTCTTCTTCGGGCAAGCCCGCCAGGTGTGAGAAATCGCTCTGGGCCGACTCCACCACAATGGGCGCGCCGCAGGCATAGACCTGGTGGTTGTGCAAGTCAGGCAAGTCATCCAGCACGGCCTGGTGCACAAAGCCGGTACGGCCGGTCCAGGCGTCTTCGGGCAGCGCGTTGGACACCACGGGCACGTAAGTCAGGTGAGGCATCTCGGCCAACTTGGCTTGTACCCAGTCATTCATGTACAGGTCTGCCGGACGGCGACCGCCCCAGTACAAGGTGGCTGGCCGGGTGATGCCTTTGTGCTGCATGTGCTCAATGAGCGCCTTGATGGGCGCAAAACCGGTGCCAGAGGCCAGCAGCACCAGGGGTTTGTCGCTGTCTTCGCGCAGGTAGAAGCTGCCGTAGGGGCCTTCAATGCGCAAAATTTCTTTCTCCTTCATGATGTTGAACACATGATCGGTGAACTTGCCGCCGGGCATGTGGCGAAGGTGCAGCTCCAGGGTGGCGCTGTCGGCCAGGGTGTGCGGCGCATTGGCCATGGAGTAGCTGCGCCGCGCCCCGTCGCGCAAGATGAACTCGACGTACTGCCCTGCGTGGTAGGTGAAGGTGTCGTTGGCCGGTAATTGGAGCTTGATGAGCATGACGTCGGCAGATTTTTTCTCCATGAGCGCAACGCGCGTGGGCATTTTCTTGATGGGGAACGCGCCCTCCTGCGTCACCTGGCGCGACTCCAGCACCACGTCGCTGTGCGCCACGCCGCAGCAGGTCAGAATAAAACCGTTGGCTTCTTCCTCGGGGCTCAAGGCTTTGTTCTGGTGCGCGCCGTGCAACACCACACCTTCGAGCTTTTTGCATTTGCAGGAGCCGCATGCGCCGTCCTTACAGCCGTAGGGCATGCCAATACCCTGGCGAATACCGGCGGCAAGAATGGTTTCATCCTGGCCGGCGGTGAAATGGCGACCGCTGGGCTGCACGGTGATCTGGTAGCCGTTGGCGGCGCTGCTGCTGCTGCTCATATTTCTTTGTATCCTTGGCGAAGTTTCATTTTTCAGTAGGGCCCCAATTTTGCCTTTAAAACAAAACCCCTCGCGCAGCCTGTACGCCACCCACCCCGGCACCTTGCCGGCGCGATTTCGCCGTTCACGCGTCTTGATCGTCGGTTGTGGGGATGTGGGTCTGCGCGTAGCGCAAGCTCTGCACGGTCGTGTGCGCCTGCTGGCGCTGACCTCCAGCCCGGCGCGCACGCAAGAACTGCGTGCGCTGGGCATCACGCCCCTGGTGGGCAATCTGGACGAACCCGCCACCCTGCGTCGTCTGGCGGGGCTGGCCCATGCGGTGTTGCACCTGGCACCCCCTCCGGGCCAAGGCTGGCGTGACACCCGCACGTTGGCGCTGACGCGGGCGCTGCGCTTGGGCACGCTGCCGCAAGCGCTGGTGTATGGCTCCACCAGTGGCGTGTACGGCGATTGCCTGGGGGCGGTGGTTTGCGAGACGCGTGCCACCCACGCCGACTCGCCGCGTGCTATTCGGCGCGTCGACGCCGAGCAGGCGGTGCGCTTTTTGGGCCGCAGCGCCGGCGTGCGCAGCAGCATTTTGCGCATTCCGGGCATTTACGCGCCCAACCGCGAAGGTGGCACGCCACGCGCCCGACTGGAAAAAGGCACGCCGGTGCTGCTGGCAGCTGACGATGTGTACACCAACCATATTCATGCTGACGACCTGGCGCGCGCTTGTATCGCCGCTTTGCGGCATGCCGGGCCGCAACGCATTTACAACGTGAACGACAACACCCGGCTCAAGATGGGCGATTACTTTGATCTGGCCGCTGACCTCTACGGCCTGGCGCACCCGCCACGGCTGCCGCGCAGCACCGCCAAAGACCAGCTGCCGCTGATGCTGCTGAGTTTCATGAGTGAGTCGCGCCGCATGGACAACACGCGCTTGCTGTCCGAGCTGGGGTTGCGTCTGCGTTATCCCACGGTAGCCGAAGGCTTGACCGGCTGACTTCGGTCAGGTCAAGGCCCGGTCCAGATGGGTGTAGCCGCCGTCCACAAACACCCATTGCCCGGTGGTGTGCGAGGACTGCGCTGAGAGCAGAAAAACGCACATGCTGGCAATTTCCTGAGGCGTGGTCATGCGCTGGCCCAGAGGAATTTGGCGCGTGATGGCGGCCAGTTTTTCTTCGGGCTGGTCAAAACTGGCGAGCCAGGTTGCGTACAAGGGCGTCATCACCTCGGCTGGAATCACGGCATTCACGCGCACACCATCCGCCAGCAAAGCCGCCGCCCATTCACGCGTCAGCGACAGTTGCCCACCCTTGGAAGCGCAGTAACCGCTGGTATTGCCCTGGCCAGTGAGGGCGGTTTTGGAGGACACGTTGACGATGGCGCCGCGCGTTGCCTTCAGGTGCGGCACACAGTGGTGCGCCATCACGTAGTAGTGAATCAGGTTGTTTTCAAGCGAGGCGACAAAGGCCTCGCGCCCAGCGTCCAGCCCGGCGTTGTCGTTGATGCCAGCGTTGTTCACCAAGCCGTCCAGGCGCCCGAATTGCGCCAGGGTGTGCGCGACCGCCTCGCGGCAGGCGGCATCGTCGGACAGCTCCAGTTGCACAAACAGGCTGCGCGCTTGCAGGGCGTGCAAACGGGCGGCAAACTCTGGCGCCATCGGGTGTTTGCCCAACACCACCGGGATGGCGCCTTCTTGCGCCAGTGTGAGGGAAATTGCGGCGCCAATACCGCTGGCGCCGCCGGTGACGATCACCACTTTGTCTTGTAACTGCAAATCCATGGGGGTTCTTTCTGGGGTCGGTTCGGTTCGGTTCTGGTTCAGGCGGCCAGCTTCAACCCATAGCAGCGCTGGGCATTGCCGCCCCAGAAGTCTGCTTGCTCGGTGTCACTCAGGCGCGACTGCGCCCAACGCTGGGCCAAACCATGCACGACTTCAAACGGGGCCGCCAGCGCGCACACCGGCCAGTCCGAGCCAAACAGCAAACGCTGCGGCCCAAAGGCTTCTAGCGCCAGGTCGTAGCAAGCCTCAATGGCTTGTTCATCGGCCGCCGTCAGGCCCCCGTTGGCGGCACCTGTTTCGGTCACCAGGCCAGACAGCTTGCACACCACATGCGGCAGTTGTCCCAACATGCGCAGCTGCGCGGCCCATTCGGGGTTGACCGCCTGTCGAGCACCAGGTGCGCGCAAATCGGGCTTAGCCAGGTGGTCCAGCACCAGCCAGTGGTGGTCATGTGCGGCGCAAAACTTCAAGAGCAAAGGCAGTTGCGCTTGCAGCACCAGCAGGTCGTACACCAGGCTGCGGCTTTGCAGCAGCGCTACCCCCCGGTTGAAGGCGGCTTGGGCCAGAAAATCTGCCAGCTGGGACTCGTCCTGCAATTGATGGCGCAGTCCGCACAGCACGGCGTGTGCCGTCCAGCTTTCCAGGGTTTTTTCCAGCGTACTGCTTTGCAAATCGACCCAGCCCACCACGCCCGCTACATGCGGGTGCTGGGAGGCCAACTGGAGCAAAAATTCGGTTTCCTTGAGGCTGCCCCGGGCCTGAACGGCCACCACGGCGTCTATGCCACAGGCTGCCAGCGCCGGCGCAATGTCGTGGGGCAGGCGGTCCTGGCGCAGCACGGTCATGGACGGGTCTATCCAGGGCAAGTCTTCCGCCTGGTAGTGCCAATAGTGCTGGTGGGCGTCTATTTTCATGGGGCTGAAAGTGGGTTTTCTAGGGGTTTACGACAGTAAGCATAGGCTGATGGTAGCGCTAACATGTCAGTCCTGTCCTAGTTGAAACCCTGATGCTCGCCATGCCCACCGCCAAAATTCCAGCCGTCAAGAAAGTGCCCCACGCCGGCGTTTCACGCGCTGGGGGTGTGCAACTCGCGGCGGTTGCGGTGGCTGAGCCTGTCAGCCAGCGTGCCCGCGCTTACGACGGCTTCACCCGGCAGATCTTGAGCGGCGGCATTCGGCCGGGGCAGTTTATTTCGCAGCGCGAGCTGATGTTGCTCCTGAACATGCCCCTGGGCGCCGTGCGCGAGATGATTCCGCGCCTGGAGGCGGGTGGCTTGATCAAGACCGTGCCGCAGCGCGGCCTGCAAATTGTGCCGGTGGACTTGAAGCTCATCCGCAACGCCTTTCAGGTGCGCCACATGATTGAGCGCGAGGCAGTGCTGCATTTTGTCCAAACCGCCAGCACCGAAGAACTCGACGCCATTGAGGCCAGCCACAACAATATTCTGGCGCGTGCCAGCGCCCAGGTTTATGACGAACGCCTGCTGGAAGACGCCCAGGCCATTGACTGGGGCCTGCATGACCGCATGGTTGATGCGATGGGCAATGACATCGTGTCGGACATGTACCGGGTCAACAGCTTACGCGTGCGCCTCATCAAACTGGAGCACAGCGTGATCACTCCGACCCGCCTGATTCCCGCCATGCAGGAACACCTGCGATTCATCGCCGCTTTGCGCCAGCGTGACGGCGCACGGGCCGTGGAGCTGCTGATGGTCCACATCAACAGTGCCCGTAACCGGGTGCTGACCGAACCCATGGAACAGGTGCGCAGCGAATGGACGCTGCCACCGGTTGAATTGAATTAACCCCCTTTAGGAGAACTGAACTTGCACCCAGATATTCACGGTCTGTGGCCGGCCTTGCTGATGCCGGTAGGCGCCGATGGCGCCCTGGACACGCCGCGCGCCATTGCCCATGTCCAGCGCATGCTTAAAGCGGGCTGCGATGGCGTCACGGTTTTTGGCACCACGGGCGAAGGCCCGGCCTTCACGGTGGCCGAGCGCAAGGCCTTGCTGCAGGCTTTGCTGGCCAGTGGCATTCGGGCTGACCAGTGCCTCGTCACCACCTCGGCTATTGCGCTGGCTGACGCCATTGAACTGGGACGCCATGCGTCCGGTCTGGGCGTGCACCGCCAGATGTACCTGCCACCGTTTTATTTCAACCAACCCAGTGATGACGGCGTGGTGGCCACCATTTCTGAACTGGTGCGTGGCATTGGCGACGATGGCTTGAAGCTCCTGCTTTACCATTTCCCCGCTATGAGTACCTACGCCTTTTCTCACGCCGCCATTGCCGAGTTGGTGCGCCGCCACCCCGGCCAAGTTGTGGGGGTGAAGGACAGCAGTGGCGACTTGGCACATTCCAAGGCCTTGGCACAAGCCTTCCCCGGTTTGTCCATATTGGTGGGGTCCGAGCCCGACGTGGCGCCGGTGATGCTGGTCGGTGGCTCAGGCTCCATCAACGGGCTGGGCAATATTGCGCCGGGCCTGATGTGCCGCGTCATTCGCGACCCGGCCAACGTCAGCGCCGCGGATAAAAAGCTGATGCTCGACCTGCTGGCCCTGCTCAGCATTCAGCCCGGCATGCCGTT
>JBIKZP010000128.1:0-6377 GCA_044354655.1 Rhodoferax sp.
CTCAACATACGCAGTCATGCCGCGCTTGACGTAATCTTGCGCCAAGTCAAACATGTTGTACCACATGGAGTGAATGCCAGCCAAGGTGATGAACTGGTATTTGTAACCCATGGCGCCCAACTCTTTTTGGAACTTGGCGATGGTGGCATCGTCCAGGTTTTTCTTCCAGTTGAACGAGGGTGAGCAGTTATAGGCCAGCATTTTTCCGGGGTGTTTCGCATGCACGGCATCGGCAAACTTCTTGGCAAAAGCCAAATCAGGCGTACCGGTTTCGCACCACACCAGATCCGCATACTCAGCATAGGCAATGGCGCGGGAGATGGCTTGGTCAATACCCTTGTTGGTTTTGTAAAAACCTTCAGCCGTGCGCTCGCCCGTGATGAAGGGCTTGTCGTTCTCGTCGTAGTCGCTGGTCAACAGGTCAGCCGCTTCTGCATCGGTACGGGCAATCACCAGTGTAGGAACACCGCACACGTCGGCAGCCATACGTGCCGCAATGAGTTTTTGGCAGGCTTCAGCCGTTGGCACCAACACTTTGCCACCCATGTGGCCGCACTTCTTGACCGAAGCCAATTGATCTTCCCAATGCACACCAGCTGCGCCGGCCTTGATCATGGCTTTCATCAATTCAAACGCATTCAACACACCACCGAAACCGGCTTCAGCGTCGGCCACGATGGGCGCAAAGTTGTCGATGTAACCCTTGTCGCCGGCATCAATGCCTTTGGCGTGCTGGATTTCATCGGCACGGCGAAATGTGTTGTTGATGCGCTCGACCACGGTGGGCACCGAGTCCACGGGGTACAAAGACTGGTCTGGGTACATCGAGGCGTAAGAGTTGTTGTCTGCCGCAACTTGCCAGCCTGACAGGTAAATGGCTTTGACACCCGCTTTAACCTGCTGCATGGCTTGGCCACCGGTCAAGGCGCCCAGGCAGTTGACATAAGGCTCTGTGTTGACCAGATCCCAGAGCTTTTCAGCACCACGACGGGCTAGAGTGTGCTCAATGGGAAAGGAACCGCGCAAGCGAACGACGTCTGCAGCGGAGTAACCGCGCTTGATGCCCTTCCAGCGAGGGTTGGTGGCCCAGTCTTTTTCGAGGGCGGCGATTTGCTGTTCGCGGCTCAATTGCTCGGTAATAGTTTGAGGCATGAAATTTCTCCTAGGTTGATTACAAAAAGGGGTGCACTGAAAACTATGCAAGTCCAGTGCCTAGGAAGTAATTCTATGTCTTCTATAAGACTTTTATAGATTCTTATGTCTTATAGAAGACATAAATTTAATCCAATGAAAACAACGACTTAACGAAAACAAACCGCATAGTGAAAATAAATTTTTCATCTTGAGAAATTTTCCCGCAGCGCACCATTTCATGATTTCACAATTCGAAATGTCGTTTTCACAAATTGGATGGGGTTCAGCAAGCGCTCCCAAGGTGCGATTTCCTTAAAAAGCATCGGCGTATTTTTGCAACTCCCACTCAGAAATGTGTTGGCTGTAGGCCTCCCACTCCAGCGTTTTGAGTTTCAAAAACTCCTCACAAAACGCATGGCCCAGGGCGCTTCGCAAAAATTCATCCTGGCGCAAGGCCTGTAACGCGCCAAACAGATCACGGGGCAAACGAGCCGGCATGGGCAGTCCTGCAGCCTGCTGCTCGTATAAATCCACTACACAAGGCAAACCAGGTGACATGGACGCCTCCACGCCGTGCAAGCCAGCCGCCAGCGTCGCAGCAATGGCGGCGTAGACATTGCAAGAGGGGTCGGGCAGGCGCCATTCCAAACGGCCAGCCACTGTTCGGACCAGACAAGTGCGGTTGTTGTCGCCATAGCTTTTCCACACCGGAGACCAGGTGGTGCCTGAGGCGCTATCGCTCGACGCCAGCCGCTTGTAGCTGTTCACGGTTGGTGCACACAAGGCGCTCAATGCATCAGCATGGTGCAGCAAGCCCGCTACAAAACTGTAGCCCTGTGCGCTCAGCTGCAGGGGGTCATCGGCCTGCGTGAAAATTGCCTGCCCCTGCGCATCGGTCATGCTCAGGTGAAAATGCAGCCCGCTGCCAGGCGCATGGGCAAATGGTTTGGGCATGCTGCTGAACGTGAGGCCATGTTTTTGAGCCACGGCGTGTGCCGTCATCTTGAAAAGCATGAACCGATCTGCAGCGGCCAAGGCATCGTCAAACTTGTAGTTGATCTCGTACTGGCCGCAAGCGTCTTCGTGGTCCATCTGCTGCAAATCAAAGCCGAGTGCCGTCAAGGTGTGGCGCATCTCCTCCAGAAAATCCTGGTTCCGGTGAATCGCCTTCAGGTCGTACGAGGGCTTGTCCAGCCGGTCTTGGCTGTCAGCCCCCGTCCAGCGGCCTTGATCATCGGGCTTGAGCAAGAAAAATTCGGGCTCTATGCCCACCCACAAGGTCCAGCCCTTGTCATCTAGTTTCTTCAGTTGTCTCTTGAGCAACTGGCGCGAGCAGGTTTCCAGCACCTCATCTCCCGCATAGCCGTCACAGACGGCATGCGCCACGCCTGGCATAAAGGGCAAGGCCCGCAATGAGGTCAGCTGCACCCGCCCGTAGTACTCGCTGCGTTTACCAAAGCGCCCAAGGCCAGTACCGGCAATACTGGGGCCAGCAAAACCCGCCCCCACGGCAACCCATTCAGCCAGGTTTTTCAACGGCACCAGCTTGCCTTTGGCCACGCCGTAAATGTCACAAAATTGCGTCAGTACGCTGTGAATGCCTTGGGCGGCCAGGGTGGTGACACGGTCTTCCAGGTCTGTGCGTGTGTTCATTTTTCAGGTCTTGTGTTTGATACGTTAGCGCCAGTGGGCTAGGCATAACAAGGTTGTGACACCAAGCTCAACTGCAACTGCAACTGCAACTGCAACTTCAAATTCAATAGCGGCCAAGACCAACTATCAAATTGGGCTGTCGATGCGAATCCAGGTGGTTTTGGTTTCGGTGTACTTGTCAAACGCGTGCAGCGACTTGTCGCGCCCTACCCCGCTTTGCTTGAAGCCGCCAAATGGCACGGTGATGTCGTCCTCGTCATATTGGTTCACATGCACGGTGCCCGCGCGCAAGGCCCGCGCCACGCCCAGCGCCTTGTTGATGTCACGGCTCCAGACAGCGGCTTGCAAACCGTAGACGCTGTCATTGGCCTGGCGCACCACATCGGCGGTGTCGGCAAAAGACAGCACGGACAGCACGGGGCCAAAAATCTCTTCCCGGGCGATGGTCATATGGTTTTTGACACCGTCAAAAATTGTCGGCTGTACATAAAAGCCCCCCGATTCCCGGCGTGCCTGCTCACCCCCGGCGAGCAAGGCGGCGCCGTCTTTTTGACCCAGCTCGATGTAACGCAATACCGTGTCCATTTGGGTCTTGTCTACGATGGCGCCCATCACCGTGGCCTGGTCCAGCGGGTTGCCCGGCGCATAGGCCGGCACCAGGGCCAGGGCCTTGGCCAAGAACTTTTCCTTGATGCTGTCTTGCACAAACAGGCGTGAAGGCGCATTACAACTCTCCCCCTGGTTGAAGAAAATGCTCCCCACCGCAGCCTCCACCGCCCGGTCAAGATCGGGGCAATCAGCAAACACGATGTTGGGCGATTTGCCCCCCAGCTCGGTCCACGCGCGCTTGAGGTTGCTCTGACCGGCCATCACATGAATCTGCTTACCCACGCGGGTGGAGCCGGTGAAGGCGATGCAGTCCACGTCCATGTGCAAGGCCAGTGGCGAGCCCGCCTCTGGCCCCAACCCAGTGACCACGTTGAACACGCCGGGCGGCACACCCGCCTCCAGGGCCAGATCGGCCATGCGCAAAGCAGTCAATGGCGATTTTTCGCTGGGCTTCAACACCACCGAATTGCCAGCCGCCAAGGCGGGTGCAATTTTCCAGGACGCCATGATCATGGGGTAATTCCAGGGCACGATAACCCCCACCACGCCCACCGGCTCACGCTGAATCAAGGCCAAGGCCGTGCTGGCTGTTGGCGCTATTTCGTCATAGACCTTGTCTACCGCCTCGCCATACCAGCGAATGCAATTGGCGGCACTGTTGACATCCACGTTGCGGGCGTACTTGACGGGCTTGCCCATGTCCAGCGTTTCGGTCAGCGCCAGCTCATCCGCATGCGCCAGCAACAAGTCGGCAAAGCGAACCATGGTGCGTTTGCGCTGCGCGGGCGCCAGTCCGCTCCAGCGCTTGTCCTCAAAAGCAGCGCGTGCTGCCGCTACCGCCTGATTGATATCGGCCTCGGCGCAGCGCGCCACCTGGGTCAGGCATCGGCCATCGACTGGAGAAATACAGTCAAAGGCTTGTCCTGACTGTGCCCAGACACGCGCCCCATTGATGAGTGCGCGACCGTCAAACTGCAATTCTGAAGCTGTGGTTTTTATCGTCATATCAGTCCTCCCTTGGGTAAAAATTCATGATGTCCAAAAGCGAGAAACACCGGCTCCGCCAATACAAACGGGGTGGCATTTCTGCCAACCCCGTCAAGTGAAACGCGGCATGGGCAAGGCCCCGGCCTGTGGCTTAGAAAGAAACCACCAAGGACGTTCCCACCGTGGTGTTGCCTTTGGTGGGTTCACCGTAATTGTTCGTGAAGTTGTAGCCAGTGGAGCGGTCAAAACGCAGCTCGGTTTTCCACTGTGTGTTGGCGTTCACGGCGTAATTGAAACCCGCCGTCAAAGCGTATCGGTTGGCGCCTTTTGAGGCGTCTGCCACCGAGCCGTCAGACGACTTTTCAGGACCATAAATTGGATTGTCACTTGCAGCAGTTGGATCGTAGTACACCCCACCCCCGTTGGCGCGGTTGTAAACAAAGTCAGCCCGCACCAAGGCTTGCAACCGTGGCGTCAGCTTGTAACCCAGCAAGCCCGACACACCCCACCAGCGGGCATTCTTGCCCGATTCATCCAGACCAGCCTTCAACACGCGCCCCATGCTGAACTGGCCTTGCAAGGTCAAGTCACCACGCATATGGTAGGCATCAATCTCCATCAAGTCGGCATTCGCTTGGTCGTCAACCCCATTGGTGCGAAAGTGCACACCCGACAAACCCAGGCCGTTGTACTCGCCCATGGCGTAGTCCGCCCGGTAAGCCAGGCCAGGCGCCTTGCGTGAGGTGGTGCCGTCAATCTGGCCCACCATCCATTTAGCTGTCAAACTGCTGGAGAGAGTGTGGGACATGCCCACCCCCATGTAGTTGGATGCCGCCGTGTTGGCATACAGCAGGTTGTTGGAGATGAGGGGGTTTTGGTGCCCCATGGAATATTCGTAGCCAGAGTAATCTGGCGTCAAACCGGCGTTAATTTTGGAGTCACTAGTTCCCACTGGAATAGAAATTGAAGCTTCATGGATGATGCTGCCTGCAGTGGACAGGGGAATTAAGCGCAGGGTCCAACCGATGCCCTCGTCGGGCTCCTTGCTGAACTCCAGCATGGCTGCGCCATAACCGCCATTGCCTTTGGCCTGGTCAAAGCCGGTGCTCGCAGAATTCGAATCACGCTGGTACACCGCCTCCATGGTGCCCTTGATTTTCAGGCCCTTGAAGCCGGCTTCGTTCGTGGACTCTTCCATCAGGTCCATCTTTTGAACGAGGCGGTTGAACTCCTGCGGCTCCACGGCTGGCGCTTTGTTGCTCAGAGTTTCTATTTTTTCAGACAGCACTTTGAGCTGGGCCTTGAGCAACTCGATTTCTTTTTGCAAGTCGGCGGGCGATTGTGCCAACGCGCTCATGCAAGGCATGGCGCAAGCCATGGCCACCACCAGTAGTTTTCGGTTCAGTTTCATCAGAGGCTCCATTTCAGTTGACGTATTGGGAGGTAAATTTGGACGCAAGGTGTTGTGATGGGTCAGGTGGCAAATCGCGAAATGCTCAGTGACCTGAAATTTTGTAAGCCGCCGCCATTTCCTGGGCGCGTTTGCGCTCACTGCGGGCCATCCAGTAGCTGGCCAGCACCACCGCGACGCTCACCGCTAACACCGTGAGGGTGGCCACCGTGTTGACGCTGGGGTTCAAGCCCAGGCGGGCCCGGCTAAAAATGGTGATGGGCATGGTGGTAGAGCCTGGCCCGGATAAAAAAGCGGACAAGACCACATCGTCCAGTGACAGGGTAAAGGTTAGCAGCCAGGCCGAGCCAATGGCTTGCGAAATCAGCGGCAAGGTCACCAAAAAGAACACCTGCCAAGGCCGGCAACCCAGGTCTTGCGCCGCCTCTTCAAGGCTTTGGCTCATCTCCTGCAAGCGCGACTGCACCACCACGGTGGCATAGGCCATGCCCAGCAAGGTATGGCCCAGCCAAATGGTCAGCATGCCGCGCTCAGGAAACCCGGCCAGTCGCTGCACCGACACCAGCATCAGCAGCAAGGACAA
>JBIKZP010000129.1:0-6303 GCA_044354655.1 Rhodoferax sp.
GTTGCCGCTCGTGTTGCCCCCCCTATTGCCCTTCATGTTGCGGCGCATGGTGTTTGTGCTCCCGCCTCTGGTGTTGGCCTGCTGGTGCAGTCTGGGTGGCGCGGCTTGGGGCCAAACCCTGCCCGCAGAAGTAACCGCCGCTCTGGCCCGAGCCAAGGTACCGCGCGAGGCGGTGTCGCTGCTGGTGGTGGACGCAGAAGGCAAGCAAATGCCAAGACTGAGCCACCGAGTCGGCGCGGCCATGAACCCGGCCTCGGTCATGAAGCTGGTCACCACCTATGCCGCGCTGGACCTGCTGGGCCCAGCCTACACCTGGCGCACGCCGGTGTATGTGGAAGGCGCGGTGCGCGAAGGCACGCTCTATGGCAACCTGCACCTCAAAGGCCAGGGCGACCCCAAGCTGGTGGCCGAGCGCTTGTGGCTCTTGCTGCGCCGGGTGCAGGGGCTGGGCATTCACACCATTGCCGGTGACATCGTGCTGGACCGCAGTGCGTTTGAGCTGGCACGCAGCGACGCCGCCAGCTTTGATGGCGAGCCCCTGCGCCCTTACAACACGGCCGCTGACGCGCTGCTGCTGAACTTCAAGAGCGTGACCATGACCTTCACGCCCGATGCCACCGCCGGCCTGGCCCAGGTGCAGTTTGAGCCGCACTTGGCTGGCGTGCAACTGCAAAACCAGGTGCCGCTGAGCAAGGGCGATTGCAGCGACTACCGCGCCACCTTGCAGGCAGACTTCGCCGACGCCAACCGCCTGCGCTTTGCCGGCGCCTACCCGGCCAGCTGCGGTGAAAAGGTTTGGTCGGTGGCCTACACCGACCCCGACAGCTTCAATGGGCGCGCCGTTCAAGGTCTGTGGCAAGAACTTGGCGGCAAGCTCGGTGGCCGCGTGCGCGAAGGCACCGCGCCCGCCTCTGCGCCAGTGTTTGAATTTGCCTCACCCCCATTGGCCGAGGTCATTCGCGAGATCAATAAATTCAGCAACAACGTCATGGCGCAGCAGCTGTTTTTAACGCTAAGTTTGCCCCCGGCCCCCGCCAGCCTGCCCCGCGCCACGGTGGACGGCTCACGCGAGGTGCTGCGCCGCTGGTGGAGTGCACGCATCAGCGCCAACGACCTGCCGGTGTTCGACAATGGCTCGGGCCTGTCACGCGACGGGCGCATCAGCGCGCAAGGCCTGGGCCAGCTGCTGCAAACCGCCTACCGTTCGCCCCTGATGCCTGAGTTAATGGCATCGCTACCGATTACCGGGGTTGACGGCACGCAAAAACGCAGCCAGGCCATCACCATGGGGCGCGCCCACCTCAAAACCGGCAGCCTGAAAGATGTCAACGCCTTGGCCGGTTACGTGCATGGCGCCAGTGGCAAACGTTATGTGCTGGTGGCGCTGGTCAACCACACCAACGCCAACGCCGCCCGGCCCGCCCTGAATGCGTTGGTGGACTGGGCGGTGAACGACAATTGAGGCCAAGTTACTTTGCTTGAGACCCTTGTTTGCCCGCCATGTCTGCCCTATCTGCCGTATCTGCCATTTCTCCCGCTGCCCTCGCTGAAATCATTGGTTATTTTTCTGCCATCCTGACCACGGCCAGCTTTGTGCCGCAGGCCTGGCACACCTTCAAAACCCGCGATGTCGCGGGTATTTCGCTCACCATGTACGGCGCCTTCACCGCTGGCGTCTCCGGTTGGCTGGTCTACGGCCTGCTGCTCAATGCCTGGCCGATCGTGATTGCCAACACCATCACGGTGGCGCTGGCGTCAGCGATTTTGGTGATGAAGCTGCGCTATCGCTGAGCGGCATAGGCACCGTGACGGGCACGACGGGTAGCGCCTGTTGCGGCTCAGGCCCCAGCAACAGGTTATGGGCATGAATCACACACTGCGTGCTGAACCCCTTGCAAAGTTCAAGTGCCTTTTGTGCGCTGGCGCCAGCGCCAAAACTGTAGCCACAGCCGCGACCGTTGGCACCCGCAGCAAAGTAGCGGGGCAAGGGGGCGTTCAAGAAGCGCTGGTACAAATCTTGGCAACCCGCGCTTTGTGAGGGTACGCGCTTCAAGTCAAACAATTCGGGATGAGTAGCCGCAGTGGCTAGGGGGACGATGCCCGGTGCAACGAGCAGGTTTTTATCCAGCACTTGGTTGTCGAGCTTGAGTCCGGTAATGAAACGCGCCACGGCAGATGACCACAACGTTGGGTTTTGATGGATAAAGTGCCCATCGCCGGTGAGGGGGGATGTGAGTAACAAGTCGGCCTGACCGCCGGCGTCTCTGTAGGCCTGGGCCGACTTGCGGATGGTGTTGGCGCTGTAGCGCGAGTCGTTTTCAGCAAACACCAGCATGGCGGGCACTTTGGCCACGCGCCCCAGGTCGGCCCAACCCTCGATCATCATCTTGTTCTCAAACGTCGGAGTTTCTCCCTGGCGGTGGTTGGAACGGCCGCCAGAAAAATTAATGACGCCCCGAAAACCGGGCAGGGCCAAGGTGCTCATGTACATCACCGTATCGCCGCCGGCCGACTGCCCCGCCAGCAACACTTGGTCTTGCTTGAGGTCGGGCGCCTGCTTCAAACCGTTCAGCGCGGACAGCACGGCTTCACTGTGTTGGCGCGCTTTGTAGCTGGCGTCGCCATCGTTCACTGCGTAATGGCTGTAGCTGTAACGCCCGTCCGAGCGGCCCACACCGGGACGCGCCGGTAGGGCCACTGCCAGGCCCAGTTTCAAAAATGTGGCCGTGATGACCGGGTCGCGAAACCTGGCTTTGTACTTGACCGAAGGGTGGCTCATCTCCGCATCACCGTGGTTGAACACCAGCAAGGGAAACGGCCCTAAGCCGGGCGGCGTGTGCACCGATATTTCAATCTGGCCCGATTTACCCGGGGCCATAATGACCCGCTCGGTGGCAGTGACCACCGGCTCGGCGGCACCCAGGTGGTCAGGCAAGGGCTGTGCTTGCAGCCATTGATCAATCACCTGCGGCAACTGCGCATCGGCAGATTTCAACCACACCGCCGACTCGGAACTACACCGCCCCATATCGCCTGCGCTACTGGCATGCACCGGCAGGCGGGTGAACTTGGCGCGCTTGGCAATTTCTTCTACCTCCAGCGCCGAGGAGCCCAGGCACTCGCCTGAGGTGTCATACAGCACCAGCGCTTTGAGACCCTGCAGCTTCTCTACCGGCTCCTGCCGTTGGCGCAACCAGTAGGGCGAAAAAACCAGGAGCCCCTGCACACTGGCCCGCCGCTCCAGCACATAGGCCAGCGCGGTATATCCGCCACCATCGGTGCCGCTGAGAATAATGGGGGTACCCGGCCAGCGCTGGCGCGTGTGCTCAATCACACGGGCGATGTCTTTTTGCATGTCGGGATGGGCGCCTGCCGACACCCCAAAGTTTGCTGGCGCTGGCCACCCCATCTAGGCCAGGGCCAAACCTGATTCCAGCAGGGCCTGCCGGTTGCGACTCATGGGATGGTGAAGCGGCTCAAAGCGTTTGACCTGCTGCGCTGAGGGCAAGGTCACGTCCAGCGACTGAGCCTGAGACGGCAACACCAGCAACACGGCCTTGGGTTTGCCAGCGATGGCTTCAAGCACCAACGGCACTTTCACCGGTTGCGCGGCCTCGTCGAGGCGGGAGGAGGCGATGTCCAGGACTTGGGTCTCTAGGTTCTGGCCCCAAAGAGGCGCTCCATACCCCATTGAAAGTCCCAGCAACAAACCGGGCAACAGCGTTTGCGACACTTTCGAAAAGAAACCCGGCAACCCTGTCGCCTTGTGTTGGTTTGTGGTCATTCTCTCTCCCCTCTTTATTAAGCCTGCCGATGGCAGGTCAGGGGCAAAGCTTACACCGTGGCCGCGGCCCTTTGCAAGCGGTCACGCACGCCGTCCCAGGCGGCAGAGTCGGGCGGGGTTTCAATCCAGATTTCCTGCACACCCTGGGCGTCCAGCTCGCGCAGCACGGCAAACAACTCCTGCGCGGCAGCGGCAGCGTCTGCTGGCATGGGGTGCTGGCGCACTGCGGCCGGGGCGGCCAACGTGCTGCGGGCGTAGAGCGCAACAACCGGGGAAGTGGTGGCAGGCAGCGCCTGCAGCGCGGCTTGCAAAGCAGCAGCCTCCAGCAAGCGCACCCTGGCCCGGGGCGCGTAGTGCGAGGCCAGCGTGCCCGAGGCGCGCGGAGCAGCTGGGGCGTTGGCGGCGAGGTCGTCCTTATGGCGCACAGGCTGACCGCACGCGGCCTGCACCTGTTGCGGGGTGATGGCGCCGGGTCGCAGCAACACCGGTACGCCGCGCGTGCAATCGATGATGGTGGACTCAATGCCCACGGCGCAAGCGCCGCCGTCCAGAACCAGCAGCTCGGGGCCAAATTCGCTCTGCACATGGGCGGCCGTGGTGGGACTGACGCGGCCAAACTGGTTGGCACTGGGCGCGGCCAGGCCACGAACTTGGGGGCTGCCCGCGTAGCAGGCCTGAAGCACCGCCAGCGCCACCGGGTGGGCTGGGCAGCGCAGCCCCACCGAGGTTTGCCCCCCGGCAGACGCAGCAGCCACACCGGAGCGGCGCGGCAAGATCAACGTCAAGGGGCCGGGCCAGAAAGCCTGCATCAAGGCTTGTGCAAACGCCGGCACCTCGCTGGCAAAGTGGTGCACGCTGTGGGCGTTGGGCACATGCACGATCAAGGGGTGGTCAGCGGGGCGACCTTTGGCGCTGAAAATTTTGGCGACCGCCGAATCATCTTCGGCATTGGCGGCCAAGCCATAGACCGTCTCCGTGGGCAAGCCCACCAACTCACCGGCCTGCAGGCGCGCTACCGCAAGGGCGATGGCTTGGGGGTCTGACCCGGTCAAAATCATCGGCAGGCCGCGCTCAAAACGCCTCAATACCCAGCAGCGCCGCGGCTTGCAGCGCCGTGGCGCGGACCTCGGCCACGCTGGCCCCGGTGAAGGTCAGATGCCCCATCTTGCGGCCCTTGTTGGCTTGCAGTTTGCCGTACAAATGCAGATGCGCGCCGGGCAAGGCCAGCAACTGGTCCCAGGCGGGGGGCTTGCCGTTTTGCCACAAGTCACCCAACAGGTTGAGCATGATGGCCGGGCTGTGCTGGCGTGGTTGCAGCAGCGGCAGACCGGTCAGGGTGCGCACCTGCAAGTCAAACTGCGAGAGGTCACAGGCGTCCAGCGAGTAGTGGCCACTGTTGTGCGGGCGTGGCGCCATTTCATTGACGATGAGCGAGCCGTCTTGCAGCACAAAAAATTCTACGCACAGCACGCCCACGTAATGCAGGCCGTGCGCGATAGAGCGGGTGGCGGCAATGGCTTGCTCGGCCAGTTCGGCAGGCAGGTTGCCGTCAAACACTTCCGTCACCGCCAAAATGCCGTCGCGGTGCAGGTTGAGCTGTACCGGCAGGTTGACGCAAGCGCCGTCCCAGCCACGCGCCACGATCACCGAGCATTCGGCACGCAGCGGCAGCATTTTCTCCAACACGCAGGGCACGCCCTTGAGCGCCGCCCAGGCCGTGGCCAGTTCGGCGCGGGTTGTGACGCGGGCCTGGCCCTTGCCGTCGTAGCCCAGGCGCGTGGTTTTGAGAATGCCGGGCAGCAGGTCGTCAGGCACGCCAGCGAGTTGCTCGGCGGTCTCGACCACGGCGTAGGGCGCGCAGGGCACGCCACAGCGCACAAAATGCGCCTTTTCCTTGGCCCGGTCCTGGGCGATGCCGACCGATTCGGCGTTGGGCGCCACGGGGCGGTGCGCACCCAGGGTCACGAGCGCAGGCGCGGGCACGTTTTCAAATTCAGTGGTGATGGCGGCACAGCGCTGCATCAGTTGCGCCAGGCCTTGTTCATCGAGGTAATCGGTCTGAATGTGGTAGTGGCTCACCAGGCCGGCGGGGCTGATCACATCGGGGTCGAGCACCACGGTGAAATAACCCATGGCTTGCGCTGCCTGCACAAACATGCGGCCCAACTGGCCGCCACCCATCACACCCAGCGTGGTGGGCTGGCCCTTAGGGGTGCTGCCCGGCAAAATGGTTTGGGCGCTCATAGCGCGGGCGGCAGCGTCATGGCGCGTGCGGCTTGGGTTTGCGCGGCGCGGTAAGCGTCCAGCCGGATCCGCAGCTCAGGGTGTTGGCCGGCCAGCATGGCCACGGCAAACAACGCTGCGTTGGCGGCACCCGCCGTGCCAATGGCGAAAGTAGCCACCGGCACGCCCTTGGGCATTTGCACAATGCTGTGCAAGGAATCTACCCCCGACAGGTGCTTGCTGGCCACCGGCACCCCCAGTACCGGCACCGTGGTTTTAGCCGCCAACATGCCCGG
>JBIKZP010000006.1:0-20957 GCA_044354655.1 Rhodoferax sp.
CGGCTGGGTCAAGCGTCAACAAATCCATGTTGGCATCAAGCCCCAAAGAGGTCTTGAGCTCAGCTGGGGTCATGCCACCCACCAGCAAGGTGGTCAACGGGGTTGCCACCTTAGCGCCAGCCGGGGCTTTCAAGACACCGGTAAAGGCCTGGTTCGTGTCAACGTTGATACCGCCTGTGACGATGATCCCGTAGCTACAACCACTTGGAAAGCTGAAGGCGCCCACAGCATCGGTGGTGACCGTCACCTCCCCACTGCTCACCAGGCCGTCGCTATTGGCGTCACAGGTCACGTTGGCTTGCTTCAGGTAGCCGTCCACCGCGAGGCCACTGGTAGGCGTTACGGTGGGGGTGTCCGACGACCCGCTGTTACCCCCTCCGCAGGCGGCGAGCATGAGCAACGCAGCTGCAGCGGGAATGCGTCCCAATATAAATTTCATATCTAACTCCATCATTTTTTGAGTACTTAACTATTTCGGCACCATGGCCCTGTCCGTACCGAGTTATTTAAATTTGATGGGGCCGACATTCAAGCCATTTGGGTAAAAGCCAGGGTCACCTACCACTGTGTACTGAAGATTGCTACCGAGTACCTGCAGATGAACCTCAGCAACACCTCCGGCAAGGACTTGGCTGACAGAGCTGTACGCACACGCCGCCTCTAGGCTGAATCCACTGAGCGGCAAGGTATACGTTTGAGCCCCATTCGCAACCACAGCAATATTGCCCTTAACTTTGGCTGTACAACCATTCACCGGCGCACCCTGCAAGAGGACTGTCAGATTTGGTCGCGTATTGATGAGTTGATCGTTGCCCCAAACAGAAATTTGTACATTTGTGTAAGAAGAAACTGCAGCAGAACCATTATTTGGTGCACTCACATAAGCACCAAAGCCCCACGGCTTGTTAGCTGACGGCACGCCATATCCGAAATAGAAGCTTGGAACATCGTCGTTAGGCGCAATACCATTCCACCAACTTAAGGCGCCAACCGTGTCATCTATATACCTACCTGCGAAGCCGCCTTCAGCTGATATCCACTCCGTAGTACTGCCAGCAGCACGGTCGTAATACTTACTAGAAAAAACAAGCTCTGTTGACGGGGCAACCGTTGTCGTACCAGCGATTAACTTGACATCGTCAACGTAGTAGATTTCACCCGAACCGAGTGCACCCAGGTTGGGCATAAAGACCACGTCAGACCGAACCGGGCCAATCTTGCCACTTGGCACCGTCCAAGTGAGGGTTTGCCAACCAACCACTACCGTCTCATTCGCAGTGATCTCTCCAGTATCGCCATTTCCCTCTAATTTAAGAATAAAGGGAATACCCGCTGTAGGCGAGTGAACCCGAGCAGAAAATGTATTTTTTGTAGAAGTTACGCCCAAGGTCATGCCCGTCAATTTGGCGCCTGCCCAAACCTGTCCACCCGTGCGAATGATCTTCAAGGCATTACCGGTACCACCGGTTGGCCCAGCAGCTATAGATGTTGCCTCGGCTCCATCAAATCCGACGAAGGTCAGTGCTACTGTTTCGTCAAATGTGGCCAATTTAGATGTATCAAAAACCTGGCTTGACTCTGCAGCCACGGTGTTGTCGTTGAGGGCAACATCCTTAAACTTGCTTGCCGCCACACTAACAGCCAGAGTCCCCTCAGATGAACTTGGCGGCGTCACGACCAATGTGTAGTTTGTAGCATCAACCTTCACGAAAGCCCCGACAGTACCACCACCTGTTACCACCACGTCCTCGACGACAAAGCTGGTGCCAACATCTTCGCTAAAGACAAAGGTGAAGGTGGTTGCACCACCTGCACCCACAGCGGCACTGATAGCCACCGTTGGCGCCGTGGTGTCATCTGTTGAGGCACCGCCGCCGCAGGCGGTAATCAGTAGGGCCGCAGCCAGGGCGCTAGCCGACAGGGCAAATTGTTTTGTAAATTGTTTCATGGTTTTATTCCTGGCTGGTAATGATGAATGATCTCAGAACTTCAAAATGAAAGCGCATTCATGAAAGCGCTTTCATGAATAGTACGGCAGCAGTGTGATTAAAACAATGCCGAAGAACTAGGGCTTTCCCTAGGTTGCCCACTAGGGCTTGTACCTAGAGGGGCCCTGCCTTCAACAGACCTTCAACAGGCCTTCAATTTTTCGAGAAATACACCTTGTCCACCTGGGCGCTAAAGCTGGCAGCACCGCCCACAGATTCAAGGCTGAAGGGCACAGAAACAGCGCCCAGCGCAGCTGTGCCAAAGGCCGACAGGGGGATCACAATCTCTTGCCATTCGGACGTAGAGGCCAAGTAAGCCGGCAAGGGCACGCTGCCTACCTGACCTGTGCCCGCCAGGCGCACGCGTACGTATTGAGGGGCTGAGCTGGTCTTGATCATGAAACGCAGCTTGGCGTAGGGAGTAATGTCCATGGGGTCACCCACAAACTGCCAGCCACTGCCATCAAAGTTCAAGCTGACACTGAGGCTGTGGCTGCCTTCAAAAGGCAGGAGCAGCGTATCTTGAACCTGTCCTCTGGCGTAGGCGTCCGGGGCTTTCAAACCTGGCCAACTCGACAGCAGTGCGGTATCAGCGTAAACGCCCAAGGTTGCAGCGGCTGTGCTGGTGTTGCCTGCACTTGTTGATGCAGTGGCGGCGGGAAATGCCAACGATGCAGCCGAGGGGTAAGCGCCGTAAGTGCCCGTTGTACTCCAGGGCATGGTCAGGTTGGAGTCGAAATCATTGCCATTGACAACCAATTTCAAGATGGGGCCGCTGAGCTTGGTTAATTCAAGGCGAATACTTTCGTTGCTCAGCACCATAGCTGGCATGGCCTTGAACGTGAAGCGAGTGACATGGTTGCCGCTGCCCGTGGTGGCTGGGTCTACGGTGGTTTCTCCAAGCATCGTCTCAAGCCCGTTCGTAGCCGATCGCCTGTAAATGCGGGCGCGTACAGGTGAACTGACAGAACTGGCCAGGGTCCAGATGCTGGCGGTCCAGGCGCCCGCGTCGTAGCTGCCGGTAAGAAAAGGGCTGAACCAAGAAATGGCTGTCTCACCCAGCGAGACCACCGGCTGCGCACCTGTTTGCGTGCCGCCCGCCACGTTCAGGTGGGGGTCGCTGGCCAGGTGCCAGCTTGAAGGTAAACCAGCCGTGCTGTTCTTGGCCGGCCAGGGGCGGGTGTAATGGCGAACATAGTCAATCACGAAGGTTTGGGGGAAACGCGTGGAGCTGTCAACCCACCCCCCCCAATTGCCGCCTACGGCCAGATTCAGCAGCATGAAATAGGGTTTGTGAAAAGCCGCCATGTCAGCGGTGATCAATTTGGTACCGAAGGCGATGCCATCAACATACCAAGTAAAGCCTTGGGGCGTCCAGTCCATGGTGTAGACATGAAAATCTGCCGAGAGCGGAGTAGTGTTTCTGTACGAAAAAGACGGGGCCGGGTTGAAGTTCAAGGCATTTCGGTAATGCAAGGTGCCGTAGGAGGTGTAGTCACCGGTGCGATCGGTTAGGCCGCCAATCATTTCCATGATGTCAATTTCGCCGCAGTCGGGCCAGTTGACGGTGCCACCATACAAATTAAAAGAGTTACAGGCATCGCCCAGCAACCAAAACGCAGGCCACATACCTTGGGTAGCGGGTAACTTGGCGCGCATTTCAAAGCGCCCGTAGGTAAAACTCTTTTTGCGCGAGGACTGGATACGCGTCGAGGTGTAATCGGCGTCTCCAACCCGCTCTTGCTTGGCCGTGATCGTTAGAAATCCATCTTTCACGGTGGCGTTGCTGGCTTGGTAGTACTGTGATTCATTGTTTCCCCAGCCACCTGAACCGGTATCAAAACTCCAGACGCTGCTGTTGAGCTGGTTTCCATTGAATTCTTCACTCCAGTCCATTACCCAGTCCGATGTAACGGTTTGGGTGTTGTAATTTTTACTGTAAGTGCTGGCTTGGACGTTGTTGTTGAGCGCCACGTCGCTGAACTTATTGACGGCCACGCTCAGGGTCAGTACACCACTGCTGTTGGCGTCTGGTGTTAGCCGCAGGCTGTAGTTTTTTTCATCAATTTTTTCCAACGCCCCCACCGAAATACTCCCGGTGAGGGCAACATCCTCCGCGCTAAAGCTCGTTCCCACACTTTCGCTAAAAGCAAACAACACGGTCCATGCCCCTGCTGCACTTGTCCCAGGCGATGCGTCAGATACGACCAATGTTGGCGCTACGCTGTCTACGACCTTTTCACCCCCACCGCATGCCGACAGTGCAAGACAAACGAGTGCAAAGGCGTGCGCCAGACGCCACTTGGACCCCAGTGGAAAAAGAAAAAATGACATCATTGACTCAGTTGGTTGGCTTGTAAATTACTGCGCTTGACCCAGCGTGCCGGGTTCAACCTTCATTTCCTTGCCGTCTGAAAACTTGACCAGCAAGGGCGTCTTTCCCGCGTTGTAAGCCAGGTAAGTTTTGCGACCATCAGCCCGCTTGAAGACGCTGTAAAAAGTGGTGTTGGCACGAACGCTCAGGTCAGGCGGCCCCATGTCTTGCAGGTTCAGCAACCAGTGCAAGGCGTGTGAGCGGGTGTCGCCCAGCTCCACCGAACCCCAGCGGTCCCACTGGTTCAGCGCTTGTGCCGGGTCGGCCAGGCCCAAGTACTTGGCGAAGATGTCTTGCCAAATGTCTTTAGGCTCGGCGTACTTGCCCCGGCCGTTGAAAATGGCGGTGTCGGGCTTGAGCGTGTCAAGACTGCGCTGCACAAACTTGGGGTTAGCCCCCAGGTAGGTGGATGAGGTGGTGATGGGCAATAAGTTGATGCCCTTGATTTGCCGCGGCTCGTCGGTCCACCAGGTGTTGTGCGCGTACTTACCGCCGAACAGCATGCTGGTTTCTACATGTTTGTACTCCGGCGGGAAGACCTTGCCATGAATATCGAACCAGTAGTAGTTGATGGCCTCAATCTCGCTGGTGTAGAGGTACATGCCCAGGTCGCGCAACTGGCGGTTACCGGTAATCTCGCCCCACATGATCAAGCCAGCCCAGGCATTGATGGCCTCCGACGAAGATTCCTGGTTGTTGCCGAATGCACCCAAGCCCACGCCCGAGGCCCAGGAGTGGCCCTCATAGGGGTCAAAGTTACGCACAAAGGGAAAGTCTGCGCCGCCACGTTTGCCCGTGGCAATATCTGCCACCAGCAAATCAACCATTCCGCCCCACTTGTCCTGGGCGGCCCACTGGGGGTCGCGCAGGGCGATATCGGCCATGGCACGAATCCAGTAGCCGTAGTGAAAGTGGTGGTCGTTCATCTGCTCAATGCTGAAATATTCCTCTGGATACGCCACCACCGTACCGAGCTGTTTGTCGTAGTGAAAATAGGTTTTGCTGCTGTCCCCCGAGAACCAGGATTCGATGCGGGTCTTGAGCGTTTTGAGCAACTGGTCGCGCCCTTCCAGGTCGCCTTGCTGCTCCACCACGTCCATCAACTTGGTGATGCGCTGCAAACCTTTTCCTTGCCAGTACGGCCCGTTGCCCAACTCCAACATCATTCGGCGCGCGTTGCGCTTGTCGGCAGTCATGAGGGTTTTAAGCTCATCCAGTCGTGGCGATGCTTTCACCCCAGGCCAATACGGCACAAAGCCGTTGTAAGCGGTGCGTGTTTTGAACTCAGGCGCAGCCAGTAGCCGAATGGCGCCGCGCAAGGTGTCAAAGGCGGGGCCTAATTTAGGCTGCACCTGGGCATTGCCGTTCCAGTGGTGCGGGTAAAGGCCCAAGAGCGGGCCTGCATCTTCACCTTCCATCACCTGGGTGCTGGCTTTGAACGTGGTCTCCACTTCGCTGCTCTCACTATCCACCCGCCAATCTACCCGGGTGTCTTGCAAATAGGCGTAGGCATGACGTGCCAGCAAGGCCAGTGTGGCTGGCTGCTCGTCAGGCAATGCAGCAACCGAGACATACCCCTTACCGGGAGGAAGACGCCCCAGCCACTCGGTAGCAGACACCTGCTCCCAGCGCACACCGCTAGGGCCAAACAAGGCGTAAGACTTGTTCTTGACGCGCAAGGCCAACACCCGCGCATCGGCCTGCTCAATACGCTGCGCGGTTGCCGGCAACTGCAGCCTCAGGTCGCCCTGCTTGAACTGGAAATACACATACGGACTGCCATGCGCCACCGTGGCCAGCAAGGGCGCTTGGGCGCCACCCAGCGCAATGTCAATGGACCAATCACCGGCTTTGGCCAGCAGCGGTTGAGCCGCCTCCATGGCGGTAGAAGAAATCAGCAGCGGGTCTCGGTGCGGGTAGTGAATTTCAACATCTTTGCGCTCCGTGGGCACCACCTCTTTGCTCGGTAAGGCCAGCTCCAGCCCTGCCTTGGTGGCACGCACGGTGAGCGGGTGCGCAAACAGCACTTCAGGCTCGGCGCTAAAAATCAACGCTGAATACCATTGGTTGGTGGGGGCTGCCTTGGCCAGCATGGCGGGGGTGCGATACGGGGCCTTGGGCACCACGCGGTCTGCGCCCTTGGGGGCTTGAAAATAATTACCCGCTCCTGCTTTTACCGGCTGCGCGTAGAGCGTGGAACAGGGGGTACAGGCCAGACCGAATAACAATAAAAAACCCCGATAAAACTTCATCAGCTTGCTCGCAAAATAATTAAAAAATTAAAGTGACGATCATAATGAAAGCGCTTTCATTTTAAAGGTCTGGTTAACCCTAAGAAGACTATATCGCGCCAAAAACAGTGTTGCCAAGTACCGACGACACGTACCCTTCAAGGGTAAATACGGACGATTTCGGGTTGACAACATTGAAGTAATTTCACTAAAATTTTTTAAATTGAAAGCGCTTTCAAAATTTCAGGCTCATCCATGACTTGCAACTCTCCTTCACCTTTTCTGCGTCCTACTTCAGCCCTGTCTTTGGCACCCCGCTCGGGGGCTCGACTGGGCCGGCTGTACGCAGCGCTTTGCCTGGCTGGCCTACCCAGCCTAGGCCAGGCCCTGGACTTCGGCCCCAATGGCATGTTCAGCCTGACCGGGTTTGCCGAAGTGTCCGTGGGCGCTGGCAGCAACCAATGCAAAGACTGTCAGCTCTACCCGACGGAGAACAAGCAGCGCATCTGGGCCGACGAGTTGGTTCAAGGGGCTAAGTTCGATACCGAGACCAGCGCCTTCTCTCAGATTCAACCTTACCTGGGTTTCAAATATGACCTAGGCAAAGGCGTCAAGCTGTCAGGCCTGCTGAGCCAACGCTGGCGCGATGGCGAGGTGGATGTGAAAGGCTTCTGGTACGAAAAAAATGTGGCAATTAGCCACGAAGATTTCGGCAGCCTGCGCATTGGCGCCATGACCACACGCGGCTGGAGCGTGGCCGATTACCCCTACGGCACCAACGTCGGGGTAGCCAGCGCCTGGGGCTCCAGCGGCGCGGGCTACGGCATGTTGACGGGCGCGGTGCGCTACACCTCGCGCATGTTTGATGTGGCCGATGGCGACTTGGTGGTGGAAGGCACGTACGACCAGGGCAATACCGCTTTCAAGATCAACAAACCTAGCTTCATGGAGCTGTACACCCAGTTCCACAAGGGTGACCTGGTGATGGACGCCACTCTGCAGCACGGCAAAAACGGCACGCCCATGGCCTGGTCGCATGGCCCATTCACCGGCTTGACACCGTTTGCGCAAGACGACAGCAAGCTCACCGGCTCTGACCAGGGTATGGCCATGCTGATGGCGCGCTACCAGGTCACCAGCCAGTGGGAGGTGTCAGGTGGCATTCGACGAAATTACTGGAGTGGTGCCAATGCCGTCATGACCGGTGGCAATACCTGGAACGAGATGTTCAACGTGGACTGGGACGGCGTGCGCAGCGGCATCAGCAACCCTGGCTATTCAGCACGGTCCACAGACCTCATGTTGGGCGTGCTTTACCGCATGGGCCAATGGACAGCCTCTACCGGCATGGTCTACCTGGGCAAGGCCAAGACCGCTAACCCCAGTGAACGCGGCCAGAGCAACTCGGCCCTGATCAACACCGCCGGACTGAAGTACGACTACGGTCAGGGCGTGCAATTCAACGTTCAAGCCGGCATGGTGCATTACGGCCGGGTGGGACTCTCGCCCATGTCCGCGCCAGACAACGAGTCGTTCACCAAGATAGATTCGCGCGTCACCGACCAAGGCAACTGGTTCACAGTAGGCGTGGTGTATTCGTTTTAACGCGCCCTGACATGCCGGACTCACTCAAGATTTTTCCAAGATTGAACACCATGTTTCTTTATTTCAAACAATTGCCGCGCGTAGCGCTGGCGCTCCTGTTCTCGGTGCTTATGGTGGGCTGCGGTGGCGGTGGCGCGGTAGACACCGCCGTTAGCAAGCGGGCGCTGAGTGCTGATTTTTCCAGCCGCAAGGCCGTCAATTACTCACCGTACCGCGATGCAGCCCGCAACGCCGCCTTAATTACCGATGCCAATGTGCTGCAAGACCTGAACCTGTTGGTGGCGGGCAACTTCAAATTGATTCGTCTGTTTGACAGCTCTGACGAAGTGGCTAAGAGAGTACTGCGCTTGATTCGGGACAACAGCCTGGACATCAAGGTCATGCTGGGCATCTGGATTGCCAAGGACAACGAAACCTTTAACCAGGCTGAGATTGCTCGCGGCGTGGCCCTGGCCGCCACCTACCGCGATACCGTGCTGGCGGTGAGCGTTGGCAACGAGACCATGGTGAGCTGGCAATTCGCCAACAATATTTCCGTGGCCCAAATGGCCGGCTACCTCACCAAGGTGCGCGCCCAGATTACACAGCCCATCACCACCGACGACAACTGGGCTTTTTTTGCACAGACCAGCGGCGAGAAAAATCCGCGCGCCATTATTGATCTGGTTGATTTCGTGGCCATGCACACCTACCCCCTGGCTGAAACCATTGCACCGGCCATTGCCACCTGGGACTATCGCCAATACGGCGTGCCCGCGGGTAACGCCAGGGCAGTTGCCATGATGGATGCGTCCATTGCAGCCGCCAAAACCCAATACACCTCCGTGCGCAGCAAACTCGATGCCCTGGGCTTTACGGGCATGCCCATCATGATTGGTGAGACTGGCTGGAAAGCATCGGCCTCCAACGGTGAATACCACCGTACACACCCCGTCAATCAAAAAATGTACTTGGAGCGCTTGATGACCTGGCGTTCGCAGGTACAGAGCACAGGCCTTGGACCCTTTGCTATTTTTTACTTTCAGGCCTTTGATGAACCCTGGAAAAATTCGGACGACCAATGGGGCCTCTTCAACGTCAGTCGTCAAGCCCGCTACGCCATCAAAGACTTGTACCCAGTGGCCAGCGGCTTCACGCATGAAACGGGAACCAGTGCCTACACCGACGCTGATGCGCTGTACATGCCTGATGTCAGCAACACCGTGGTGACCGGCAGCCGTTACACCGTGTATGCCGATGCCATCACGGTAGGCGAGACGCGTGCCGATATCACTGCCGCCTACTGGTACGGATGGGATAACCCAGCCACGGCCTTCGCCGGTGAAGCCACGGGCGGTACCGGTGAGCTCGCCAGCTTCATGGAAATCGGGCCCAGTCCCAAGGTTTGGGGTTGGGGCATGCTGGCAGCGCCTGGAGCGGGCAATGTCATCACCGACCTGAGTGAATTCGCCACCACAGGCTATTTGAACTTTGACATCAAGACCCTGTACCCCGGCAAGATTGAGGTGGGTTTCAACCCTGGCGGCGACATCTACCTGACGCTCGATCCATCGCTCACCAACGTCTATGGTTACCACAACGATGGCACCTGGCGTACCGTGCGTATACCCATCAGCGCCATTGTGGCTGCGGGTATCGCCAAAGGCGCCTCTACGCCCAACCTGACCCAGGTGAACCATCCCTTTGTGATTGCCGACCGATACAGCACGACCGGCAAAGCCCAAGGTTTTGGCAACACCACCAAGATTTACGTCGACAACATCTACTGGTCCAAATAACCCGGGCCGTTCACACAAGGCGCAGCATTTGCTGCGCCTTTTTTATTCGCCAAGCGAGAGCCTTGCCGCATGATTCAGCCTTATTTAACCGTCTGTGCAACCGACCAACGCCTGCAGGCCGCGCCCGACCTTCAAGCCCTTGCCAGCACCACGCCGCCCAGCCCCACGACGGTTTGGGTCAACACCGAACGGCGCTTTCAGACCGTGCTGGGTTTTGGCGGCGCTTTTACCGAGTCCAGCGCACACAACTGGCTCAAGCTCAGCCCGGCGCAACGCGATGAAGTGCTGCGCCTGTACTTTGATCGTGCAACCGGCCACGGCTACAACCTGTGCCGCGTACACATGAACAGTTGCGATTTTTCATTGGGCAATTACGCCCATGCCGCCACGCCGGGGGACCTCACGCTTCAGGACTTCAGCATTGCACGGGACCAACTAGCTTTGTTGCCCTTCATACAAGCGGCGCAACAGGTAGCGGGCCAAGCCCTGCAACTGTTGGTATCGCCCTGGAGCCCGCCAGCGTGGATGAAAAGCAATGCGCAAATGAACCAGGGCGGGCATTTGTTGCCGGCCTACCGCCAAACCTGGGCGTTGTGTTTTGTGAAATTCATTCAGGCCTATGAAGCACAAGGCCTACCGGTGTGGGGCGTGTCCGTGCAGAACGAACCTGAAGCCCATCAGGTTTGGGACTCCTGCTTGTACACCGCAGAAGAAGAGCGTGATTTTGTGCGCGATTTTCTCGGCCCCGAGTTGGCCAAGGCCGGCCTGGGCCATGTCAAGATCATCATCTGGGACCACAACCGGGACCGCATGGTGGAGCGAGCCAGCGTGGTGTATTCAGACCCGCAGGCCGCGCGCTATGTCTGGGGCACGGGCTTTCACTGGTATGGCGAGTCGTGCTTTGACCATGTGCAACTCACGCACGATGCCTGGCCCGACAAGCACTTGTTGTTTACCGAAGGCTGCCAGGAAGGCGGTCCGCACCTGGGTTCATGGGATCTGGGTGAACGCTACGCGCGCTCCATGATCAAGGACCTGAACCGGTGGACCGTGGGCTGGATTGACTGGAACCTGGTGCTGGATGAAACCGGTGGCCCCAACCATGTGGGCAATTTATGCAGCGCCCCCATTTTGGTTGACACCCACAACGACCGCTTGCTGCTGCAAAGCTCTTACTACTACATAGGCCATTTTTCTCGCTTTGTACGGACTGGCGCACGCCGCGTGCTGTGCAGCAGTGCCCGCCCGCAATTGGAGGCCGCCGCCTTTATTAACACCGATGGCAGCACGGCCGTGGTGGTGATGAATGCCAGCAACACCGCCCAATATTTTGAGCTGGTCGTGGATGGCCAGCGCTGGGCCACCGAGTTACCCGCCCGCGCCATTGCCACTTACGTCCACTTACGTCCACTGAGTGCACTGCGCACCGCTTGGGGCTAGCCAGCTCCAGCCAACAATTGGCCCTGTGCGTCAAACGCCAGCGCGGCCTGCGCATCAGGCACCAGCCCCACCACTTGTCCCTTGGCACAGGCACTGAACTGCGCACCCACTTTGGCATTGAGCAAGTCACTCACACCGTCCACGCGCAGATACAGCACCGAGGTGTCGCCCAAATGCTCAGCCAGTACCACGGTGGCAGGAATGCCCTGGCCTTGCAGATCAACATGCAAGTGCTCGGGGCGCAATCCCATGTGCTGCGCCAAAGGCTCGGGCTTTAACTGCAGCAATGCCCATAACTGGCGATGCGCGGGGGTGGCATCGGCAGCAGGTTGGTGGATGAGGTTGATGCGTGGCGCGCCTAAAAAAGTGGCCACAAATTGGTTAGCGGGGCGGTTGTACAAATCCATGGGCGCCCCGAGCTGCTCAATTTTTCCTTGGTTGAAAACGGCAATGCGGTCACCCATGGTCATGGCCTCCACCTGGTCGTGGGTGACATAAATCATGGTGGTCCCCAACTCCTGGTGCAGGCGCGAGAGTTCAATGCGCATGTTCACCCGCAAGGCCGCATCCAGGTTAGACAAAGGCTCGTCAAACAAAAACACCTTGGGCTTGCGCACAATGGCCCGACCAATAGCCACGCGCTGGCGCTGCCCACCCGACAACTCTTTGGGAAAGCGGTCCAGCAGCTCGGTCATGCGTAAGATATCGGCGGTGCGTCTAACCTGTGTCTCGCGCTCACTTTTACCCACACCCGCCATCTTGAGCGAGAAGCCCATGTTCTCAGCCACCGTCATGTGCGGGTAGAGCGCATAGCTTTGAAACACCATGGCCGCGCCCCGGTCAGCCGGGCGCAGACCGTTGGCTTTCACCCCATCGATCAACAGGGTACCGGCGCTGATGCTTTCCAGCCCGGCGATCATGCGCAAAGTGGTGGACTTGCCGCACCCCGAGGGCCCCACAAAAACCATGAACTCGCCGGCACGTACCGTCAAGTCAATGCCTTTGATGACCTCCTGCTCGCCAAAACTTTTACGCACACCTTGCAGTTCTACTTGGCCCATTTCAAGCTCCGGTGGTGGCCTGTGCCAGACTGGCGCGGTGCGACTGCACACGGCGCAGGTAATCCTGGTACCACAGCGCACTGTCCTTGGGCGTTCGTTGTTGGCTGGCGAAGTCGACATGCACGATGCCAAAACGCTTCTCGTAGCCCGACGCCCATTCAAAATTATCCAGCAGGCTCCACACCATGTAGCCCCCTAACGGAACACCCTGGCCCATCGCCTGTGCAATAGCTTCTATGTGTTGGGCAATGTACTCGGTGCGCGCGGCATCATGCACCTGCCCGTTCTCCACCACGTCCGGAAAAGCGCCGCCGTTTTCGGTCACAAAAATCACAGGCAATTCATAGTCTTGGTGCACGCGCAGCAACAGCTCGGTCAGACCTTCTGGGTAAATTTCCCACCCCATGTCGGTCAGTGGCAAGCCACTCTGGCTGGATTTCCAGGAGTCATCAGCGCTCACCACGGAGCGGGTGTAGTAGTTGATGCCCAAAAAGTCCAGGGGCGCGGCAATGGCCTGCATATCGCCGGCTTGTACCTGGGGCGCGTCTTGCCCCAGATAGGCCAGCACATCCTCAGGGTAAGCCGACTTGAACAGTGGGTCCATGTACCAGCGCACCAAGCGACCATCTTCCAGCACCTTCTTGGCCAGGTCAGCCGCGCTGTCGGTGGCGGCACTCATGGGCGACAGGTTGAGCACAATGCCCAGATCGGCCTGGCAGCCGTCTGCGCGCAGGGCTTGCAGCGACAAGCCATGGCTGAGCAGCAAATGGTGCGCCACCTGCATGGCCATGGCACGGTCCTTCAGACCCGGGGCGAATACGCCGCTTTCATGACCCAGAACCGACATCACCCAGGGTTCATTGTGGGTGGTGATGGAGGGCACCCGGTCGCCCAGGCGCGTTGCTATTTTTCGGGCGTATTCCACAAACAAATGGACCGTATCGCGGTTGGCCCAACCGCCTGTCGCTTGCAGTTCCAGGGGAAGGTCCCAATGGTTCAAGGTGACATAGGGCTTCACGCCGCGCGCCAGCATGCCGTCCACCAGGCGCTCGTAAAAATCAAGCCCTTTCTCGTTCCAGACCCCAGAGCCACCAGGGCGCACGCGCGGCCAGGCAATGGAAAAGCGGTAAGCATCCACGCCCAAAGAGGCAATCAGATCGAGGTCTTCCTGCCAGCGGCTGTAGTGCGCACAGGCTACATCGCCATTGCTGGCATCGGCAATGGCGCCGGGCACGCGACAAAACTGGTCCCAGATCGAAAGACCCTTGCCATCTTGCTCAGGTGCACCTTCAATTTGAAAAGAGCTGGTGGCTACGCCCCACACAAAATGGGGCGGAAAGCGCTCGTGCAAAGTAGGTAGCTCAGTCATGTTCATGGATGTTTCAGGTCAATCTAAATTCAATAGTGGTCAATACAGTGGTCTGCGATGTTGTCCCGCGTGGATTTACTTCACGGCACCCGCGGTCAGTCCATCAATAAGACGGCGAGAGGAAATGGCAAACAACACCAGCAGTGGCAAGGTGGCAATAGCCGCACCGGCCATCACGGCACCCCATTCGGTATTGACCGGGCTTTGCATGCTGCGCAAAGCCAAGGGCAAGGTGTACATCTCGGGCGAGCGCATCACGATCAAAGGCCCAATGAAGTTGTTCCAGGAGGCAATGAAAGTAATCAGGCCCAAAGTTCCCATGGCCGGGCTCAGCAAGGGCAGCACTATGCGCCAGTAAATGCCCAACTCACTGCAACCGTCCATGCGTGCGGCTTCAATCAGATCACGCGGTATGGCGGAGGCCACAAACTGGCGCATCATGAAAATGCCAAACGCACTGGCCGCGCCCGGAATGTAGAGCGCGCGGGGTTGGTCGATCCAGCCAAAAGCGTCCATGATCATGAACGTCGGAATCATGCCGAGAAAAGAGGGGATCAACATGGTGCCCATCACCAGCATGAAGAGAGGCTTCTTGAAGCGAAACTCAAACAGGGCAAAGGCATACCCGCCCATGGAGCAAAACAACAGCGTCAGCCCGGTGGAGGCGAGGGCGACATACAAGCTCCAGCCCAGGCTGCGCCAGAATGGAATTTTGCTGGTCAGGAGGGCCAGGTTGTTGAAAAATTCATTGCCAAAAAACAAGGGTGGCGGCAAATTAAAAATTTCAGTGCGTGAATGGGTGGCAAACACGAACATGAAATAAAAGGGCGCCAGCATGAGCAAGCTGCCCACCCCTACCAACAGGTAGGCGGCAAGGGGCGCCATGCGATCGGTCTTGATCATCATCCTGTCCTCAGGCGGCCGGGCCACGTGGCTTGAAGGCCCGGTTGGTCAACCAGGTCAACAGGGCCACGAACACAAACAGCAGCCACGACAAGGCACTGGCGCCACCAAAATCATTGAACTCGAAGGCCGTGCGGTACATGTACATGGCGGTGGTCATGCCGGCCTGGTCGGTACCGCCGCGTCCCCCGGTCAGAATGAAGGGCTCTTCGAACAACTGCAAGCCACCCACCACACTGAGCGTGACGCCAAAATAAATCATGGGCTTCAGGCTGGGCAGGGTGATGAACCAAAACTGCTGCCAACGCCCCGCGCCATCCATGGTGGCGGCCTCGTACATGTCTTTCGGAATGGTCTGCAAGGCAGCCAGGTACAGCACGGTGTTGAAGCCCACGTAGCGCCAGAACACCACCAGGGCAATAGCAGGCTTCACGTTTTCGGCCCGGTTGAGCCAGTCAATAGGCGCTGCAGGAAACAACCAAGCCAGCCCAGGCAACTTGCCCATGGCCTGCAGGGCAATATTGATGAGCCCGTAGTCGGTGGAGAACAGGGTGCTGAACATCATGGCAATGGCCACGGTGGAGGTGATGTAGGGCAGGAAATACGCGCCCACCACGCTGTTGCGGCCACGTTTGAAGGCGCTGTGAATAAACACCGCTAACGGTATTGCCACCACGTGTTGCGGCACCCCGGAGGCCACGGCCAGCCAGGCGGTGTTTTTCAGCGATTTCCAAAACCATTCGTCCGTGATGGCGAAAGCAAAATTATCCAGGCCAACAAATTTCATGGACGTCAGGCCCGCAGTCGGCTCCCAGCTTTGAAAGGCGAGATAAAACGAGAAGCCCAGGGGGAACACCCCAAACACCAGAAACAGCAACACAAAGGGCGCCAACAGGACGTAGGGAACCACGTCCGGACCGGGTTGCAGTTTGTGGAAGAGTTTCATCGCTTCAGAAGTCAGCGCGGTCTAGCGCCGCACACGCCGTTCCAGCAGGGACTTGGCATCTGCCAAGGCTTGGCGCACGTCCTTACCCTGGTCGAGCACTTTGTCCATTTCGGTGTTGATGATTTCCTCGGCTATCGGGTCGAGCTTGTGCACATCTACCGCCGTAATACGGGCCGCAGCCTGGCGCCACAGCAGCCGGGCTTTTTGGTTGGCCAGAAACTCAATGGGCTGGTCAAAGAAGGCGTCGTTGTGCACGGCAACCAGGGCTGGAAAAGCGTCTTGCGACTTGAAGGCCTGCAACTGGAGCTCTGGGCTCAACGTCATCATCTGGACGAATTCCCAGGCCAAGGCCTTGTTTTTGCCCGTCTTGGGAATGGCATAAAAACTACCCCCCCAAGACCCAAAGGCGCCCTCTGGTAGCTGCGCGGCCTGCCACTGGCCTTTGGTGTTGGGGGCCAACCAGTTGTTCAAATGGCCGGCCAACCAAGCGCCTGACATCTGCGTTGCAATCGTGCCGCGCTTGAACCCTTCAGACCATTCGTTGGACCAGGCGTTGATCTTGCCGTCGAGCTTGTTCTCGCGCACTTTTTTGGCCAACTCAAAGGCACGTACAAAGCGGGGCGAATCTACCAGCACTTTGCCCTTGGCGTCCAGGTACAGGCCCTCCCCGTTTTGCACACCGGTCCGAATCAAAATATCTTTGATATCCCGCGCGTGGGGCATCAGGTACGCACCGGTTGTGGCCTTGATCTTGATACCCGCGTTGATGTATGACTCCCAGGACTTGGTCAGATCCGCCTCAGCGATGCCGGCTTTTTTGAGAATGTCTGTGCGGTAAAGCAGTGTGCCCGGGCCTATGTCGGTGGGTACTGCCATCACAGCACCCGAGATGGCCGTTCCCTGGCGGAAGGCATAGGGGACAAAACGGCTTTGCTGCTCTTTGACCTTGTAGGGCGCTTGGGACAGATCTTCCAAGCCACCGCCTTCAGAAAATCGGGCGACATAGCCAAATTCAAGCGCCATGACATCGGGCAGATTGGACGACGTTGACAGCGCGGTGGTCATGGCGGTGTGGTGATCGGCGTAGGCCCGGCTGACCACCTTGATTTCGACGTTGGGGTGCTTTTTCTTCCACTGCGGCAGTGCAGCTTTGACGATGTCATCAATCGCCGGGAAAGCGGCCACGGTCAAGGTTTGTTGCGCCATGGCTGCGCTCCCTAGCAGTGCTCCTGCGAGCAAGCAGACGCTTAAGCGCAGCGCTTGCACAACTGCTCGTGGTTTGTGGCTTGGAAATTTCATTTTTGCCTCAGATGAACACCAATATAAACGTCGCGCCCGTGACTCTGGCCAAGACCCTGCCAATGGGCAGAAGTAATAGCATGAAAGCGCTTTCAAAATTTATTATAGGTTATCAAAATAGAAATTTACCCAAGGGAAATCCCGTAGGAAAATGCGCGCAGGCCCTGAGAAGGGCCCGTAGTCTGGGCTTTAGGTAGGCAGACGGCGGCTTGATTCGCGCGCCACCAGAACCGGCTCGCTCACCACCAAGTTGGGTTTCTTGCCCGACACCAGTTGCAGCATGGCAGAGGCCGCCTGGCGGCCAATTTCATAAGCCGGGTGATGGATGGAACTCAAAGGCGGAACCGAGTAGAGGGAGGCCGGCAAATCATCAAAACCAATCAGCGACACATCATGCGGCACCCGCAGGCCATGGCGATGCAGTCCCAGGGCGGCACCAACTGCCATCTGGTCGTTGGCAGCAAAGATGGCGGTGAATCGCTTGCCCGTTGCCAGCAAGGCCTCGATTGCCAGAAGACCACTTTCTTCGTGGTATTGCCCGGGAATAACCAAGGCCGAATCGAACACCAGGCCAGCCTCTTTGAGCGCCGCCTGATAACCCTGCAACCGCTCCATGGCATCAGGGTGCTCAGGGTCACCGGCAATGAAAGCAATGTGCTGGTGTCCCAACTCTATAAGGTGCCGAGTTGCCAGCAAGCCACCCTTGAAGTTGTCAAAATTCAGTGCAAAGAGACCTGGGCCCTTAATCGCCCGACCCGTCACGACAAAGGGCAGGCTCTTGGCATAGGCTTTAAGCGCTTGGTCATCGAGCCGCCCGGTCAAGACAATGATGCCGTCTACACGGCGCGACCGCAGCATGTCGATATGGCGCACCTCCAGGTCGGCGTTCCAATGGGCACTCACGAACAAGGGGCTGTACCCCGCAGGGTCCAACTCATCTTCGATGCCGCGCAAGGAGGCGCCATAAAAGGGGCTGTCTATCGCCTGGGTTATCACGCCAATGCTCAAGGTTCGCCCGCCCGCCAACCCACGGGCGACCGGATTGGGCACATATCCCAAAGTGGCAATGGCTTCATCAACCGCTTGCTTTTTGACATCACTGACGACTGCCGTTCCGTTCAGAATACGGGACACCGTGCTGGGGGAAACCCCCGCCCTTTGGGCGACCATCTCCAGGGTGACCGCCATGTGGTTACTACCGCTGGACAGCTTTGTTCCAACTTGTAAATTTTTTTTACTCGCCATTTCCCGCTTTCATTTTTTTGTAGCTGGAAGTGTAAGTGCAGCCCCAAGCCAGGCTCCCTACCTACCGAACAGGCGCTCGTCTGAATGTTCAGCAGCTGAAAATCTTGCCGGGATTCATGATGTTGTGCGGGTCTAGGGCGCGTTTGATGGTGCGCATCATGTCCACGGCGCCGTGGCCTGTTTCGGTCAGTAAAAAATCCATTTTGTGCAAGCCAATACCGTGCTCGCCGGTGCAGGTGCCTTCCAGGGCCAAGGCGCGTTGCACCAGTTGGTGGTTCAGTTTTTCGGCAATTTCTCGCTCTGCAGGCATGTTGGGGTCGATCAAATAACCAAAGTGAAAATTGCCATCGCCCACATGGCCCACCAGGAAATAAGGCATGCCTGAGGCATCGGCTTCGGCCACCGAGTCCAGCAAGCAGTCGGCCAATCGGCTGATGGGCACACAGGTGTCGGTGCTGATGACGCGACAACCCGGTTTGCTTTGAATCGCCGCAAAGTACGTGTTGTGCCGCGCGGTCCACAAGCGCGTGCGCTCTTCGGGGGTGGTGGCCCATTCAAACGATTGGCCCCCGTGGTCTGAGGCAATCTCCTGCACGGTCTGCGCCTGCTCCTGCACGCCGTTGGGCGAGCCGTGAAACTCCATCAACAGCATGGGGGCGTCTTTGAGCCCCAGCTTGGCATAGGCGTTGACCATGCGTACCGCATTGGTGTCGATCAACTCCACGCGGGCAATGGGCACGCCCATCTGAATGATGGCAATGGTGGTTTGCACGGCCGCCTCAATGCTGGGGAACGAACACACGGCGGCCGACACCGCTTCTGGCAAGGGGTACAGGCGCAAGGTGACCTCGGTGATCACGCCCAGCGTGCCCTCGCTGCCCACCATCAAGCGCGTCAGGTCGTAGCCTGCGCTTGATTTCTTGGCGCGCGTGCCGGTGCGAATCACCTCTGCGCTGGCGGTCACCACTTCCAGGGCCAACACGTTCTCGCGCATGGTGCCGTACCGCACCGCGTTGGTGCCACTGGCGCGGGTAGCGCTCATGCCCCCAATGCTGGCGTCGGCGCCGGGGTCAATAGGAAAAAACAAACCGGTACTTTTGATCTCTTCGTTGAGTTGCTTGCGGGTCACGCCGGGTTGCACGGTCACGGTCAAATCTTCTGCGTTGATGCGCAACACCTGGTTCATGCGCCCCACGTCCAGACTGATGCCGCCTTGCACCGCCAACAAATGCCCTTCCAACGAAGAGCCTACGCCAAACGGAATCACCGGCACTTTATAGCGCCCCGCCAGCGCCACCGCATCGGCCACGTCTTGGGTACTTTCGGCATACACCACGGCGGCAGGCGGTGGCACGGTGGTAAACGCCGACTCGTCCCGGCCATGCTGCTCACGCACCACCAGCGCGGTGGAGAAGTTAGCGCCGAAGCGTTGGGACAGGGCGTCAAGTAGGGCCTGAGGCACCTCGCGCTGGGACACCAACGGGACCAGGTGGTCATGGGCTGTGGGGGCATTCATGGGCGTTTTTCTCCAACTTCGGTTCAATCTTGGTGACGTATTTTGGGGGCCTATTCTGGGGTGGCAAGGCATCAGGCCCGTGCCGGACTTTAGCCCAGTCCCGGCTTCAGCGCCAGCCTTTGAAACTGGCGTTTTAACCTGGCCTCCAGGGCGGCATAATCGCGCCATGCAAACCCGCCCTTCCGGCCCTTGGCCGCTTCGACTCAGCACCTTGGCGCTCGCTGCCCTGGCAGCCGCCAGCGCAACGTTCTGGGCGCTGAAGTGGAGCGTGCCCGCCACCTGGCAGAGCGGTATGGCGCCCACCGCGGCCAGCACAGCGCCTACCGACACGCTAGCCATTGCCAGGCTGCTGGGGGCCAGTGCTGCCGATGCAGGGGTTGCGGCAACCGCGCCAGAAAGTCTAAGTAGCCGCTTCAAGCTGACCGGGGTCATTGCCGACCGCGCCCACCGCGGGTATGCGGTGATTGCAGTCGATGGTCAAAGTGCCCGACCCTTTGGGGTGGGCAGCTTGGTCGCCCAAGGGTTGGTGTTGCAGTCGGTCAGCGCGCGCAGCGCTGTGCTGGGCGCCAGTCGCAAGGGGCCTGCGGCGGTCACGCTGGAACTGCCGCCCCTGGACAAGCCGCTTGACAAGCCCTGAATCGGGTCAATCCGCCAGTTCGCGGCGCATGGCGTTCACCACGGCCTGGTAATCGGGCTTGCCAAAAATGGCGCTGCCAGCCACAAAGGTGTCGGCCCCAGCGCTGGCCACGCGGCGAATGTTGTCCACCTTGATGCCCCCGTCCACCTCCAGCCGAATATCGCGGCCAGTCGCGGTGATGCGTTTTCGCACAGCTTCAATTTTGCGCAGTGCCGAGTCGATGAAACTCTGGCCACCAAAGCCGGGGTTGACGCTCATGATGAGCACCATATCCAGGTCGTCAATTACCCAGTCCAGCACGTCAAGCGGCTCAGCCGGGTTAAACGCCAACCCCACCTTGCAGCCCTTGCTCTTGATGACCTGAATACTGCGGTGCACATGGCCCGAGGCGTCCGGGTGAAAGCTGATGAGGTCGGCGCCGGCGTCGGCAAAGGCGCTAGCCAGCGCATCTACCGGCTGCACCATCAGGTGCACATCAATGGGCACGGCCACGCCCGCGGCAGTTTTGGCGTGCGGTTTGAGGGCGCTGCAAATCATCGGTCCGAAGGTCAGGTTGGGCACGTAG
>JBIKZP010000130.1:0-6278 GCA_044354655.1 Rhodoferax sp.
AAACTGGCCGCAACCCGGCTGGCAAAGGCTTCTCCCATGCAGGTCAAAACGGGCAGCCCAGCCCACAAAGCATCACTGGCGGTGGTGTGGGCATTGCAGGGTAGGGTGTCAATAAACAAGTCGGCTAGGCGGTGACGAGCCAGATGCTCGGCCAAACCCATCCTTGGGGCAAAGACCAGGCACTTGGCGCTCACACCGCGCAACTCGGCCTCTTTGCTCAGGTTTTGCGCGGCCGTTGGGTTATCGGTCAACAGCCACAACACGCTGTTGGGCACAGCCTGCAAAATGCGCATCCAGCCGTCAAAGGTGTCGGGCGTGATTTTGTAATTGTTGTTGAAGCAGCAAAAAACGAAACCGGTAGCCGGCAAGCCTACTTCTTCGCGGGTGAACACCCTGTCAGAAATTTGCCGCTTGGCATCATTAACCTGGTAGCTGTGGGGCAGGTAGGCTATTTTTTCGGAGTAGTGCACCTGGCTTTGCGGCGGAATCAGGGTGTGGTCGGCCACCAGGTAGTCCATAAAGTCGGCGCCCATGGTGCCGGGGAAGCCCAGGTAATTGACTTGCACGGGGGCGGCACGCAGGGCGAAAATCCCGGGGCGGCTATTCTGCGTGTAACCTTTAAGATCAATGGCGATATCAATGTCCATAGACCTGGCCAGCATGGCGATCTCTTGATCAGTAGTGTCCTGAAGCTCTATGAAGTGGTCAAATGATTTCATTAACCTGCGCTGCATACCATCGTACTTTTTGGGTCCGAATGAAAAGGCAACAAGCTCAAACTTAGACTTGTCGTGCAGTTCAAATAATTCCGCTATCAAGTAAGCGGTGGCATGGTCATGAAAATCAGCTGAAAAATAGCCAAGTCGAATTTTTGTACGCGCTACATGGGGTAGGACATCTGGCGCCGTAGGCAATCCGGCTAGCAGGCCATTCATCCACAACGCGGCGGCTTGATGGTGGGTAGTTGGGTCACTGCTGATGGCAAGCAGTGCAAACGGGGGACACACCTTAATGCCGGCATTGATCTTGGCTACCAGTTCGTTTGCCTGTTTACCCCAGTTCTTCCAATCGCATAGCTGCATCTGAAGGTGCAGTCGAATACCCTCTAAAAAATCGTGGCTTGGGTTTATGTCAAGCGCCTGGGTGTAGCTTTGCAAGGCGGCTTCTAGCTGTTTGAGTTCAGCGTGTAAATTTCCCAGGGTGATGTAGGCCAGTGCGTAGTCTGGCTTTAGCGTGATGGCGCGCTTAACGCTGTTCAGAGCTTCTGGAAAACGCTTTAGTACTTGCAGAACGGCAGCGCGGTTGTTCAAAATTTCAGGCTGATCGGGCTTCAAATGCAAAGCGTGGTCATAGCTTTTTAATGCTGCGTCAAATTGGTCGAGCATTTGCAAGACCAGTCCGCGATGACTTTCCACGTCTGCCAGTTTGGGACTCAGGCGAATCGCGGTGTCAAAACAAGCCAGTGCAGCTTTGTACTGCTTACTGGCTTGCAACACGCGGCCCTTGCCAAAATAGGCGGGCGCGTAGTTGGCATCCTGTGTGATTGCCAGCTCAAAGCTTTCTAGGGCGCTTTCCAATTGGTCAAGCGCCTCCTGTGACAAGCCCAGGTTGTGTTGTGCCAATGCAAAATCAGGTTGCAGTTGAATGGCTTGGCAGTTGCTAACCCTGGCCTCCTCCCAGCGCTTCAGCTTGAGGAGCACTTGGCCGCGGTTGTAATGGCATTCAGGGTGTTGCGGTGCCAGTGCAATGGCCTGGTTGTGATACGTCAGCGCTTCATTAAATTGCTCAGTGGCTTCCAGTGCCAAACCTAAGTTACTCAAGGCCGCAGGGTATTGCGGTTTGAGGGCCAGGGCTGCCTGCAAACTGACAATAGCCTCTTCATGTCGGTGGAGTTCGTTCAGCACAACCCCTTGGTTGTTAAACGCATCAGAAAAGTGAGGGTTTAAGGTAATGGCCAATTGGTAGTGGTGCAAGGCCGCCTCAAGTTCATTGACCCTTTGTAGAACATTGCCTAAATTGTTGTGGGCGTGGGCATGGTCTGGCTTCAAGCGAACCGCTTCCCCCATCAACGCGACTGCGGCAGGAAAATTATCCTGTTGTGCCATCAAAATTCCTGCCATGTGCAAGGCTTCTACATGCGTGGGGTCAAGCTTCAAGGCTTGCGCATAAAAAGCTTGCGCCTTCACACTATCGCCTGATCGCTGGCTCAGCAACGCTTGTTGGAACAGCGCGTGGGCTTGCGGGCTTGGCGATTCAATCCGCATGTAAATGTTCCACGGGCAACCCCGCGCGGTTGCGCTCGTACATCGTTACATACAACTGCTCCAGATGCCCGGTATACAGCGGGGTGTCAAACAGTGGGGCTGTGCGCAAGTTGCGAGTCAGTTTATTATTCAGGCTTGCCAACCGGGTTGGCTGTTGTGCCAGTTCTATAGCCAGCGCCTCATAGACTGGCTGTGACTCAGTGATTAACTCAGGCAAACCCACAGCCTTAAGCAAACTGGCCGCTACCCGGCTGGCAAAGGCTTCTCCCATGCAGGTCAAAACGGGCAGCCCAGCCCACAAAGCATCACTGGCGGTGGTGTGGGCATTGCAGGGTAGGGTGTCAATAAACAAGTCGGCCAGGCGGTGACGAGCCAGATGCTCGGCCAAACCCAGCCTGGGGGCAAAGACCAGGCGTTTAGCGCTCACACCGCGCAACTCGGCCTCTTTGCTCAGGTTCTGCGCAGCCGTTGGGTTATCGGCCAACAGCCACAACACGCTGTCGGGCACGGCTTGCAAAATACGCATCCAGCCGTCAAACGTATCGGGCGTAATCTTGTAATTGTTGTTGAAGCAACAAAAAACGAAACCAGTTGGCGGCAAGCCTACTTCTTCGCGGGTGAACACCCTGTCAGAAATTTGTCGCTTGGCATCATTGACCTGGTAGCTGTGGGGCAGGTAGGCTATTTTTTCGGAGTAGTGCACCCGGCTTTGCGGCGGAATCAGGGTGTGGTCGGCCACCAGGTAGTCCATAAAGTCGGCACCCATGGTGCCGGGGTAACCCAGGTAATTGACTTGCACGGGTGCGGCGCGCAGGGCAAAAATGGGTGTCCGACTGTCCGTTGTGTAACCCTTGAGGTCAATGGCAATATCAATTTCCAACTGCCGGGCAAGCTGGACTACTTGCAGATCTGTATGCAAACGCACGTCAAAAAACTGGTCAAAAGACTTAAGCAAGCGCTGCCGCATGGTGTCGTGCTGGTCCGGGCCAAAAGAGAAAGCGATCAGTTCAAACCGGGTTTTGTCATGCAGCTCAAACAACTCCGCCATCAGATAGGCGGTGGCGTGGTCATGAAAGTCTGCTGAAAAGTAGCCTATTTTTATTCGTTCATGCACTGAATAGGGGGTAATGGGTGGCAATACAAGCGGCGAAGCAAGCTTGCTACGAACCCATATTTTGGAAGCATTATGTTGTGCCTGGCCTGAACTGCTAAGCCCGAGCGTGGCGAAGGGTGGTGAAACAGTTTCCTGATGCGAAAGACCCTGCGCTAGCAGCTTTTGCATGGTGTCAAAACCTGCCCAATCACATACGTTCAATCGGCTATGTTGGAGCGTACCGGGTAAAAATGGCGTAGCCGGTTGCAGTGCAAACGCCTTTACAAACTGATCAAGAGCTGAGACATATTGCTTACCCCCAAAGAGCAAACATCCTGCGTTGTGAATGGCTTCGGCATAGTCTGGCTTTAGGGCCGCGGCTTTAAGGTAGCACTGCAAGGCTTTTTCACGCTGTTGTAATTGCTGAAGTGTTAAGCCCAAGTTGTTAATGGCTTGCGCATAAGCAGCATTCAGTTGGATCGCTTGCTCGTAGTGCATAGCGGCAGCGGCATATTGGCCAATTTCATGCAGCACATTGCCGCAATTGAAGTAATAAGTTGCCTCCAAGGGTTTGATGACAATGGCTTCACCAAAACTGCCAATGGCTTTGGCGTGCTCCTTCATATCTTGCAGTGCAAGACCCCGGTTATTGTGTGCATCAGCAAAACCGGGGTTAATGGAGAGGGCCTGGTCATAACTCTGAAGAGCCAAATCCCTGCGTTTCAATTGGTTCAGCACCAAACCACGATTGTTCATGGCTTCGGCAAAGTCTGGCCGCAGTTCAATAGCGCGGTTATAGCTTTGCAGGGCTTCCTCCAGCCGGTTCAAGAGCCGCAGGGCGTTGCCTCGGTTACTGTGCGCTGAAGGGTGTTGCGGCAGTAGGCCAATGGCTCGGTCAATCAGTGCAAGGGCAAGAGCGGCGTCATGCTGTTGGTAGGCAATGACACCCAGAAGATGCAAGGCATCAAAATGCTGCGGGGCTAAGCGCATCACTTGCGCGTACAGAGCCTTGGCCTGGAGCAGTTGGCCCGACTGATGCAAGGCAATGCCTTGCTCAAATAGCTTTTGCGTCTGAATTGACGGCCGGGGCTGCTTACTGCTCTGGGACGCAGGCCTTGACCTGCTCCCAGCTTTCATCTTGCAAACCTTTGGGGCCCAACCCAGCAAGGTGAAAAAGGGGTGCAAAAAGTGAACATGCTAAGCACAGCCAGGGCGACCTTAATGCGCATGGCTTGCCGCATCAGGTCTTGCTCGTATTACTTCAACAGCGCCAGCACACCTTGTTGCGATTGATTAGCCTGGGCCAACATCGCCGTTGCTGCTTGTTGAATAATTTGTGCACTGGCCAGCTTGGTGGTGGTCAAGGCGTAGTCTGTGTCGAGAATTTGACTGCGTGAGGCGGTCGTGTTCTGAACCACATTGGTCAAATTGTCGGCCGCATAGGTCAGCTGATTGATACCGGCACCGATGGTTGCACGGGCACTGTTGATGGTACCCAGGGCTGTATCAATGGCTGTGATGGCCGCTTGTGCGGAAAGGGTGGAACTGATACCCAGTGCTGTGGTAGCCAAGCCACTGGCTGTGTTGGTTACATTGGTGATCGCCACAGAGATTGTCTCTGTGCCGGCGGCACCAACGACAAAGGCATAAGTTCCTGAAGCTACGGAGGCAGCATCCAACAAAGTAACGCCATTCCATTTGGTTTGATCAGCAATATTGTCAATCTGAGTATTCAAAGCCCCGAACTCAGTGTTGAGGTACCCACGTTGCGTCGAGTTATTGGTTGCAGTAGAAGCTTGCACCGCCAATTCGCGCATGCGTTGCAGCATATTGGTCTGCTCAATCATGGCGCCTTCAGCGGTTTGAAGCATGCTGATGCCGTCATTCGCATTGCGCACCGCCATGCTCATGCCCCGAATGTACGCGGTCATGTTGTTGGAGATGGCTAAACCGGCCGCATCGTCTTTGGCCGAATTGATGCGCTGCCCGGTTGAGAGCTGCTCCATCGCGTGGCCTAACGCGCGGTTATTAATTTTTAATGAATTTTGCGAAAACAGGGCATTGACGTTGGAATTGATAACTGTCATGTTCTTCTCCTAAGCGTTGTACTTGAGGTGGCGAAACTTTGCCGCACCGGGCAAAGTCTTGCCGTTATTTAGTTGTGCGTGAGGCCAGCCGGCAAAGCGTGTGCGGCCAAGATCATTTCTTGTTGCTCGGCTTGCAACAATTCATTCTCAGGCCAGGCTTTCAGGCCGTTGCGCAGGGTTTCGCGGGCTTCTGCCAAGTCCAGGTTGCACCAGAGTGACCGGGCCAGCATTTGGTAGGTGGTGGGCTGAATGGCATCTTGCTGCAGTTCGCACAGATCTTGCAGCAACTCAATGGCCAAAGGCCAGTCGGCACGCGTGATGGCCAGCAAACCGGCCATGGCCAGAATATCTTCGCTGTGCGGATGCAAGCTGATGCCGGCATCTGCCAGGGCCTGTGCCAGGTCATTCTTGTCTTCGGCCACCAGCATCTGGATGCCTTCACGAATGTCACTGGGGGAAAAACGCGCTAAATCGCCAAAACCCGTTGTTTGGCCTTGTTCGGCGGTACGGATAAAGCTTTGAAAACCTGGGGTCATGTCTCACTCCTAAATCAAGTGTCAATTTAACGACGACCCACCCGGGTTATCGCATAGAACCGATTTAAAGCAAAAGTGATGCCAAGTTATTGCGAAGCAAAAAAAACCACCCTTGCGGGTGGCTATGGCTTCTACCAAGTTGACTGGCTCGTGCCAGTCAGTGGCCCAGTTACTTGAGCAGGGCCAGCACGCTTTGAGGCGACTGGTTAGCCTGGGCCAACATGGCCGTAGCGGCTTGCTGGATGATTTGGCTGCGGGCCAGTTGGGTTGTGGCCGTGGCGTAATCGGTATCCACGAT
>JBIKZP010000131.1:0-6251 GCA_044354655.1 Rhodoferax sp.
AAGATGAGTGCCTGGGAATACCTGGAACTGCAAACAGAGCGACAGCGTTGGATCACTACGATGGACCTTGCTTTAGAGGGGTTTGACGCCATCTTGTCACCTACCGTACCCATGGTGGCGCCACCCCAAGCAATGCTCGCACCAGGGGCCGAGCGCGACGAAGCTTTTTTTAGCACCAACACACTTTTACTGCGCAACACCAGCATGGTCAACATGCTGGACGGCTGTGCCATCTCGATTCCTTGTCACGCGCCCAACGAGTTGCCAGTTGGGCTGATGGTCTGGGCTGGGGCCTTGCAAGACGACCCTGTTCTCAATATCGCCAGGCAAATTGAACTGGCACTTCAATAGCTTCAACCTGATGTTGATGTGCAGCAGAAAATCTTTGACGTATTGGCTGTAAAAAACACCATGACTGACACCATGGCGCTCGCCCAATTTTTTTCTACATCGCCATGCTGAAGGTCGATCCACGCCAAGCTTATCCCTTGCACGGGTGTCAGGCCAGTCGACATATTGAGTTGGCCCTTCAATCGACGCTGCCGCCCCATGCCCTGATGCAGCGTGCTGGTCTGTCGCTTGCCAAACTGGCATTGGCAATTGCTCCACACGCGCGTCATATCTGGATCGCATGCGGTCCTGGCAACAATGGCGGCGATGGCTTGGAGGCGGCCATGCAGCTTCAACGCTTGAACAAAGCGCCAGTCGTCACCTGGCTGGGCCAGCCCGACACGGCGCCACCGGATGCCCTGGCTTCTTATCAACGCGCCCGTGATGCAGGCGTGCAATTTACGTCTACACCGCCAGAAAATGTAGACCTCGGCCTGGATGCCATGCTGGGTTTAGGCATGAATCTGCGGCAACCCGAAGGTCAACTTGCGCAGTGGATCAACACAATGAATGCCAGTGCGTCGATCATTCTGTCGGCTGACCTGCCCACCGGTTTGCACGGTGACTCTGGCCAACTTGGTACGCCCTTTGTAAACGCCAGCCACACCTTGAGTTTGCTCACCCTCAAGCCCGGCTTGTTCACCGCCCATGGCCGGGATGCTGCAGGGTCCGTTTGGTTTGACGATCTGGGCAGCGGTTTGGAAAAAGCCGGGCCACTGCCCTACCCGGCCACCGCCTGGCTATCAGGTGCATCGCCGCAACCAGAGCGGGCGCCATCGAGTCACAAAGGCAGCTTTGGCGATGTGGCTATCGTGGGCGGGGCGGTCGGCATGACGGGCGCCGCACTGCTCGCTGCCTCTGCCGCCTTACATGCGGGCGCCGGGAGGGTGTACGTGAGCCTTCTTGATAGCGGCAGCCTGAAGGTGGACTTGCTGCAACCGGAACTGATGTTTCGCCCATTTGAGCTGCTCAATCAAACGTCGACCACGCTGGTTTGCGGCTGTGGTGGTGGTCTTGTGGTGGGCGACTTGCTGCCCCAGGTGTTATCGACGCCAGCGCCGTTGGTGCTGGATGCCGATGCGCTGAACGCCATAGCCCGCGAAAGCGCACTGGATGAACGGCTGGTAGCACGTGCGGCAAGCGGCTTTCAAACCGTCATAACACCCCATCCGCTGGAGGCCGCCCGACTGCTGGGTCTCACAACCACCCAAATCCAAAACAACCGCTTGCAAGCAGCAACCCAGTTGGCGCAGCGCCTCAGGTGCACCGTGGTGCTCAAAGGGTCTGGGACAGTAATTGCAGCATTAGGGCGTACGCCGGTCATCAACAGCACCGGCAATGCGCGCTTGGCAACCGCCGGAACGGGCGATGTATTGGCCGGTCTGGTGGGGGCGAAACTGGCCGGCGGACACAACGCGTTTGAAGCGGCTTGCCAAGCCTGCTACCAGCACGGCGCATTGGCCGACCATTGGCCCATGCAGCACGCACTCACCGCCAGCGCCCTGGCCAAGGCGCTTAAGGCCTGAACCTAAACCTCCAACCCAGCGCGCACGAAGGCAGGTTCTACCGCCGTGGTTTACGGCTTTTCTTTTTGCCGGCAGCGCCAGACGCTGAATCGGGCTTTCTAGACCGCCCCGCTGATGAAGGCGCGGCTGCCAGAGGCTCTGAAATTTTGCGTGCCGAGCGCTTACCTGGCGGTTTTCCAGTGTCCCTGTTGAAGTCAGCACGCGCAGGGCCATCGCTGGTCAATCCTTTGTCTTTTTTTGCACGCGAGACCAGGGCGTCGTTTTCATGTATCAGCCGGAAATCAATCCGGCGTCCATCCAGATCTACCCGACTCACCTGCACCTGAACGCGCGTACCAATGGCGTAACGCATACCGGTTCGTTCACCGCGTAATTCCTGACGCGCCTCGTCAAAGCGGTAGTACTCACCGCCGAGCTCAGTGATGTGAACCAAACCCTCGACATACATGGCGTCCAAGGTAACAAAGATGCCAAAGCCCGTGACCGAGCTGACCATTCCGCTGTATTCCTCACCCAAATGCTCGCGCATGTATTTGCACTTCAGCCAGGCTTCCACATCGCGGCTGGCTTCATCAGCGCGCCGCTCACTGGCGCTGCAATGCATGCCCGCTGCTTGCCAGGCCAACATGTCAGTACTGAGTTTCTTGGGCTTGACACCGGGCTCAGCCACGCGAGACGCCAAACCTTTCTCCAGACGACGCGACAGCTTGGCATGAGCCTCGCCTGGCGTTGGCAAGGTCGGCAACTGATAACGGGTTTTCGCCAATATGGCCTTGATAACGCGATGCACCAGCAAGTCGGGATAGCGCCTTATGGGGCTGGTGAAGTGGGTGTAGGCATCAAATGCCAACCCAAAATGGCCATTGTTGACCGGCGTGTAAATCGCCTGCTGCATGGAGCGAAGCAGCATCGAATGAATTTGCTGCGCGTCAGGGCGGTCTTTGGTGGCATTGGCAATGGCCTGAAATTCACCAGGTGAGGGATCGTCGCTGATGGACATTCCCAAACCAATGGCTTTGAGGTAGTTGCCAAGAATTTCTTTTTTCTCAGGCGTAGGCCCTTCATGCACCCGAAACAAACCGGGATGTTTACCTTGCGCAATAAAGTCGGCACTGCAAACATTGGCCGCTAGCATGGCTTCTTCAATCACCTTGTGCGCGTCATTGCGCGTGCGCGGAATAATTTTCTCGATGCGACCGTTTTCATCGCAAACGATTTGGGTTTCGACTGTTTCAAAATCCACCGCGCCACGGCGCGCCCGCGCTTTCAGCAATGCCTGGTAGACGCCATAGAGATTGAGCAAATCAGGAATACGCTCCTTGCGGCGCGTGGCCTCGGGGCCTCGGGTGTTCGACAAGATGGCCGCGACCTCGTTGTAAGTGAAACGCGCATGGCTCCACATCACCGCTGGGTAAAACTGATACGCAGTCACCTCGCCATCTTCGGTTACCAACATGTCACAAACCATGCACAAGCGCTCTACCTCAGGGTTGAGAGAGCACAGCCCATTGGAGAGTTTCTCAGGCAACATGGGAATAACGCGACGCGGAAAGTAAACGCTTGTGGCGCGTTCGTAGGCATCGATGTCAATGGCGGAGCCGGTTTCAACGTAGTTGCTGACATCTGCAATCGCCACCAACAAACGCCATCCCTTCGCTGCTGATTTGCCCTTACCAATTTTGACGGGTTCGCAGTAAACAGCATCGTCAAAATCACGCGCATCTTCGCCGTCTATGGTGACTAACGCCACGTCGGTTAAATCTACGCGGTGTAGCTTGTCCTGAGGACGAACGTGATCAGGCAAGGTGCGGGCAAGCGCAATACAGGCATCCGAAAATTCATGGGGGACGCTGTATTTGCGCACTGCAATTTCAATTTCCATTCCTGCATCGTCAATTTCGCCAAGAACCTCCTTGATACGGCCTACGGGTTGACCATACAAAGCCGGAGGTTCTGTCAGCTCAACAACCACGATCTGACCTGACTTGGCCAGACCTGTAGCCGCTCTGGGAATCAAGACGTCCTGGCCATATCTTTTATCTTCTGGCACAACGATCCAGATGCCGCTTTCTTGCAACAAGCGGCCAATGATGGGCTGTTTGGCTCGCTCAATAATTTCGGTCACACGCCCTTCAGGGCGCCCCTTACGGTCACTTCGAACAATCCGAACTTTGACGCGGTCTTTGTGCAATACCGCACGCATCTCGTTAGGGGGCAAATAGATGTCAGACTCGCCGTCATCACGGGTCACAAATCCATGGCCATCGCGATGGCCTTGAACTATTCCCTCAACTTCATCCAGCAAGCCACTGGTTTGGCTAATATTTTTGATACAATGACTCTCTTTCCTGAAATGCCCAGGTGGCGGAATTGGTAGACGCACTAGTTTCAGGTACTAGCGAGTAACTTCGTGGGGGTTCGAGTCCCTTCCTGGGCACCAATGTAAATGGATTATTGAAAACTTCTGTGAACTTTTCATTACGTTTTTCTTCATCAAAGCCGCTGCTTCTGTAGCGGCTTTTTTGTTGTGCAAGATTTTTCACTGCCGAAGAATTAATAAGGCTGCGCTACCAGATCGTGACCTTGTGTTCCCACAATTCTGGCCTTGGTGAATTCGCCTACTTTCAAGGTCTTGCTGATTTTTTCAGGTGGCAAGAGCTTGACCACACCGTCAATTTCAGGCGCATCAGCATATGTACGGCCAATAGCGCCTTTCTTACCCATTGCCTGCGCAGAATCTACCAGCACCTGCATCGTAGCGCCGATGCGCTTTTGCAAACGGGCTGCTGAAACTTGCTCTGCCACGGCCATGAACCGGGCGCGACGCTCCTCCCGGACCTCTATTGGCAACATGCCTGGAATATCGTTGGCGGCTGCACCCTCCACAGAGCTGTAGGCAAAACAACCCGCTCGGTCTATCTGGGCCTCGCGCATAAAGTCCAAGAGATGGGAAAACTCTTCTTCGGTCTCCCCCGGGAAACCTGCAATGAATGTACTGCGCACCACGATGTCAGGACAAGCTTCACGCCAGCGAAGTAATCGCTCCAAATTTTTCTCGCCACTGGCAGGCCGCTTCATGCGCTTGAGCACATCGGGATGGCTGTGCTGAAATGGGACATCCAGATAGGGCAGCACCTTGCCAGTCGCCATGAAAGGAATCACCTCATCCACACTTGGGTAGGGATATACATAATGCAATCGCACCCAGGCACCGTAAGGCTCCGCCAAATCACCTAAGGCCTGTACCAATTCCAGCATTCGGGTCTTGATGGGTTTTCCATCCCAAAACCCCATGCGGTACTTAACGTCAACACCATAGGCCGATGTATCTTGACTGATGACAAGCAGCTCCTTGACGCCACCCTCAAACAAGGCGCGTGCCTCGTTGAGCACATCACCTATAGGCCTGGACACCAGATCTCCGCGCATGGAAGGGATGATGCAGAACGTGCAGCGGTGGTTACAGCCTTCGCTGATCTTGATATAAGCGTAATGTCGGGGGGTGAGCTTGATGCCAGCTATGCCAAACTTATTGGGAACCAGATCTATAAATGGATCATGCGGCTTGGGCAAATGGGCATGAACTGCGTCCATGACCTCCTGCGTTGCCTGAGGACCAGTAACAGCCAGAACGCTGGGGTGCATTTGTCGCACCAGATTACCGCCATCTTTGGAGGCCTTGTTGCCCAAGCATCCCGTCACGATGACTTTGCCATTTGCAGCTAAGGCCTCGCCAATGGTATCGAGACTTTCTTTAACAGCATCATCAATAAAACCACAGGTGTTGACGATGACAAGGTCAGCGCCCTCAAACGTTTTTGATGTCTCGTAGCCTTCCGCGCTGAGTTGCGTGAGGATCAGTTCTGAATCGGTCAGTGCTTTGGCACAGCCCAGGCTCACAAACCCTACTTTGGGTGTTGGGATGAATTTGGTAATTTCTTCGGTCATGTATCAATTGTCCCAGTATTCGCCCTGGTCAGCGTTTGATCCCGAAAGCGCCCAGCATTTGCCCGGTTTGCTTTTGCATCTGCTCCTGCATTTGAGTGAACATATTTTTGGATTGCTCCAGGTTGGTGCCCATCATGGTCTGTAGCAATGTGGGTTGCATGGCCAAAAATTGGGTCCACATTTCAGGAGACAGACCTTTCGACTGCTCACCCAACTTACTTTGCACTTCCATGAGGTTGAGTATGTTTTTTTCTAGGTACCCGCCCATGAAACCCTGCATGGCATGACCATAAAAGCGGATCACACTGGCCAGCACGGGCGCCGTAAACATGGGGGTCTCGTTGGACTCTTCTTCCAAAATTATTTGCAACAAAATGCTGCGCGTCA
>JBIKZP010000132.1:0-6232 GCA_044354655.1 Rhodoferax sp.
ATGCAGCACAGATCACCTCGATGCGCATCGCGTCCGTCTCGACCATTGACGACAACAGCGCGCTGGGTGTCGGTGATGTCGTTACGTTTGAGGTGAACTTTTCGGCTGTAGTCAACGTTTCAGGCAGTCCTCAGCTCCGACTCAACTTGGGTGGAACCCCTGCTATGGCCACCTACGTCAGCGGCAGTGGCAGCAACCAATTGGTCTTCAGCTACACCATCGCCGCCAACGACAATGCGTCTTCTGGAATTGGCCTTGGCTACGCGGGTAGCCCCCTAATAGACCTGCCTGGCAGCGCCACCATCACCTCCCTCACTGGCGTAAGCGCCACCGACAGCTATGGCGTGGTGGTCGGCAACGCCCGTTACATCGTAGACACCTCGCTCAGCACAGTCGCCACCGTGGGTCAGTACGACCGCATTCCTGATGGTGTTCGCATCTCCAGCGACAACCGCATTGGCAACCTGCTGCAAATTTCGGGTACGCCACTGACTCTCTATAACTCATCGAGCGCCTCGATTTGGGCGAAATTTGACAGCAAGAATTCAACACTAGCGCAACAAATCATCGACACGTCCATCGGCGGCTACTTGGTGCAAAACGGCATCTTGTATTTCACACCACTCATTGGCGCACCTGTGGCAGTTGCTAGTTTGCCGGCCAACTTTTCTTATGACGAGTGGCACCAATACGCCTTCACTTACAACTTCAGCACCCGCCTAGTTTCGTTTTATGTCGATGGCGTGAATTTCGGCAGCCAAAGTCAGACTCCTTCTATTGGCACTGGCACTGTGGTTTTGGGTAACAAGTTATTGGGCAGTAGCACGCTGGCAGGTGTGGTGGGAGACCTCAAGCTATGGTCTTTGGCACTGACAGCACCAGAAATGCTGCAGGTCTACAACAACAGCACCCCTCAGTCCGGCGCCTTGGTGGCGCAGTTCACCTTGCAAGGCACTTACGCTGCAAGTTCGGGCTCACTCTCGGTGACCAAGGCTGGCACCATTTCGCTTGACACCACAACGGCAGACAAATTGCCGACATTTGCTAGCGCCACGGTCGGTGGTAACCCGGTAGTGTCTGGAGAGGCTGAAGCCAATGCTCGGGTAGACGTATTCATTGACAGCACCTTGAAGGGCTATACCTACGCGGACAGCTTCGGACATTGGCAATTTCAGGTCCCCGGCTTGTCGGCAGGAGTTGCGTACAGCGTACAAATACGGCAAACCGACCATGCAGGCTTGACCAGCATGAGCAACACCATCACGCTGAAGGTTGACGCCAAGTTATTCGCCACGCCCAAGCTCTATGACGGCTACAACACCACGGGCGTCAACTACGGTACTCAAGTCGATACCGGCACTGTGGGTGATGCCCTCACTGCCAATACCTTGCCTGTGCTCACCGGTAGCGGTGCTACAGCGGGGGCTTGGATTGAGATCTACCAAATCACGGCCCAGGCCACTGTCAAAGTAGGTGGGGTCCGGGCTAATGCCGCAGGAAACTGGACGTTCAACTGGTATGACGCCTACGGCCCTCTGGCTGACGGAAGCTACAAAATTCAGGCTAAGGAAGTTGATATCCTGGGCAATGTCAATAAGGTATCTTCCAGCCTCAGTCTGGTGATCGACACAGCCGCCCAAGCGCCGACCATCCACTCACTCAATGCTTCTTATAGAACAGTACCCGTACTGACAGGTACCGCAGAAGCCGGGGCCACGGTGGTAGTTACCGCGCAACCGACCAACGGAGGAAGCGCAGTTATCTTTACGGTGCAGGCAGACGGCGACGGAAATTGGCGTGCGGCCACCAGCGCCACCAGCCTAGCCAGCGATGGCCGCTACATGATCACGGCCGTCCAAACCGATTTGGCAGGCAATACCAGTCCCACCAGCGAGCCGCAGACGCTGATATGCGACAGCCATCTCAACGCGCCCACGGTGAACGTCCCAGCCGGCGGCAGCGTCGGCTCTGTGTTCATGCTGTCTGGGGCTGCTGAAGCCGCAGCCCGCATTAACATTTTTGACGGCAGCACCCTTGTCGGTCAGGTCACCGCAGACGATCAGGGCAACTGGGGCCTGCTCCTAGCGGGCTATGAAAACGGTCTGCACAACTTCAGCGTCCAGCAAATCGACACAGCCGGCAACACCAGCACCTTAACCACATTACCTATCTTGGTAGCGCGCAGCACATTGGGTGCTCCCTTGTTGGCCGAAGCCTCAAGCAACGGCATGCTCAGCGACACGGGGGTACGCGGAGACAACCTGACCGCCAACACCCGGCCCGTACTCACTGGGGAAGGCAAGCCTTTCAGCCGCATCGTGGTCTATGTGGATGGCAATGCCATCAATGCCGTCGCCACGCCATCCAGTGCCGGCTACGTCGTCACCTCTGCCCTTGGTGTTTGGGGGCTTGACCTGAGCAGCACTCAGGCCACCCCGCTCAGCAGCGGAACTCACAGTATCTGGGTCGAGTCCTACGATCTGGCTACAGGCCTATTGATGGCCACATCGCCGACTTCCACCATAACGGTCAACCCGTCGGTGCCATCGCAGCCTGCAGCACCCATACTCGATGCGGCCAGTGATAGCGGCGCATCAGACAATATCACGCAGTACAACTTGCTCACATTCACCGGCACTGTGACAGCTGGCCAATGGGTTCGCCTGTACCGCAGCACCGTGGTGAACGGGCAAACCGCGTACGAATTGCTGGGCACGACGCAAGCGCAAGGCAATGGTCTGTGGACACTTGTGGGCAACGCACCCTTTGGCAATGGTAGTCACAACATCGTTATCAGGGAGGTCAGCAATGCGGGCATAGAAAGCCCCGACAGTGCCGTGCTCGTGGTGCAGGTGGATGGCAGTGCGCCAGTCAACAGCACACAGTTGATCTCAGTGAGCAGTACCGTCTCCAAAGGCATTACCGATGCCGAAGCCATTGCCGGGTTCGATCTCACGGTCAACCTCAACAACCGTGGGCTGCGGGCGGGCGACACGGTCAACTTGTACATCAACGGCAACCTGACGGCGTACGCTAGCCGCACCTTGCTCAGCAGTGATATCACCGCTGGCAGCTACGCCTTCCGGGTCTCCCAATCCAGTGCAGCGGCCATGAACATGGCACTGCTGGCGGGCCAGATCAATACATTTGGGGTCGAGTTGATTGACACCGCACTCAACAAAGTTGCGGTACAGGCTTTGTTACCCATCAACTATGACAACGTCCTACCTGCGGGCAAGCTCAATTCGGGTGTTGTTAACGTCGCCGAAAAAATATTAACCTTCACGGGCACCGTGAACGAAGCGAATGCGCTGGTCAGCATTGTGAATAACACGGCTTCCCAATACGGTGGAAATGCCATCGTGCAAGGCACAGAGTGGCAGTACACCACAAGCAGCCTTGGACCAAATGGCGGAATTTTCGACATCCAGGTTGATATTCTTGACCTGGCTGGAAATTTCACCGCCGGTTCGATAGCGGGCAGTACGCGAAACAATTTCAGCATGATCATGCAGCCATCCAGCAACAGCTTGAGCTTGGCCAGCGTAGGCGGCAATGTTCCTGGCTTTGCCGTGATCGGTGCAGCACTGGCCGAACGATTAGGCGGCAACAGCAAAACAACCGCCAACACCACCCCTGGTGCACTGGCGGGCGTGGGTGACATCAATGGCGACGGCTATGAAGACTTCCTCATTGGCTCACCCTTGCAAAACAGGGCCTACCTTGTGTATGGAAAGGCAGACTACGGCACGCTCAATTTGAGCAGCCCAGGCACAGCCGCAGTTGTGTTTTTGGGAGCTAGTGGCGATCAGGCGGGGTTCAGCGTTTCACGTCTGGGCGACATCAACGGGGATGGCATCGCCGACCTACTCATAGGCAGCAATCGCATTGCGGCACCCGGCGTTGCCTACGTGGTCTATGGCAGCAAAACCCTGGCAAGCACCATCAACCTGGCCACCTTGACCAGCAGCGCCGGATACGCCATCAATGGCGTCGTGGCCGGGGACTTAGCAGGCAGCAGTGTCAGCGCCGGAGGTGACATCAATGGCGATGGATGGCTCGACTTGTTGATAGGGGTGCCTGAACGCAGCACCAGCGGCAATAGTCGCTCGGGCGCGGTCTACGTGGTCTTTGGCAGCGCCAGCCAGGCAGCCGTCAACTTGTCTGACGTGGAGGTTGGTCAAAACGGTTTTATCATTCGCGGCGCGGCCGCTAACGATGCCGCAGGCCTCAGTGTGGCCAGCGCGGGCGACTTCAACGGCGATGGCTTGTCCGACATCGTCATCGGCGCAGCGCCCCGCTTGGTCGGCGGCAACATCACGCGGTCTGCGTATATGGTGTATGGCAAGAAGGGCACCACCGAGGTCAACCTCTCATCGCTTGAGACTATCACCAGCAATACTTCCGGCTTCTACATGAAAGCTGTCAGCACCAGCACCGGGGGTGCTTCCGACAGCCTGGGCACCAACGCGGCGGGTCTGGGCGACTTCAATGGCGACGGCCTGGCCGACGTCGCCATTGGGATGCCGGGGCGCAGTGTGAACGGTGTCAATACCGGCGCTGTTTACATCATGTTCGGGCGCGCAAGCAAGGGTGTCGTGACGCTAACGGACATCGAAAACAGCGCCACCAACAAATACGGTGTCTTCATCCAGGGCGTGGCCTTAAACGACTATTTGGGCCTTGCTCTATCTGCCGCAGGAGATGTGAATGGGGACGGCCTGGCCGACCTGCTGGTTGGCAGCCAGCGTGATGGGACCAGTGCCGTCGATGCAGGCTCGGCCTACGTGGTGTACGGTACAACCAGCCCAAATGCCATTGCCCTGAGTGACCTCGAAGGCGCCACGGCCGACAGCAGTAAAGGCCTGCTGGGCTTTGCCATCAAGGGTGTTCTGGCAAACGACTTGGCCGGACAGGCCGTGTCCGCTGCAGGCGACATCAATGGCGACGGACTCGCCGATTTTTTGGTCTCTGCCCCAGGTTATGACACCAGTGGAGCCAACAACGAAGGCGCTGTTTACGTCATCTTTGGCAACACCACAGGGGTAATGGATAAAACCGCGGTTGACTACCTCGGCGGCCCAACTGACGACCTCATCACGGGTTCACTTTTTGACGAGACAATTGTTGGCGGCGACGGCGCTGACACCCTGGTAGGTAACGGTGGCGCTGACGTGCTCATAGGCGGCAAGGGCAACGACGTGTTCGTGTTGAATTTCGGCAACACCGTCAGTTTGCTGGGTAATTTCACCAGTCTGCTAGCAAGCGTGCATGGCGGCACCGGCTTTGACACCCTGAGACTGAGCGACGGCGCTGCGTTAAACCTGGCTAGGACCCCCAATTCGCGCATCACCGGCATTGAAAGCATTGACCTGTTGACCGATACGGCTAAAAACACGCTGATACTAGGCTTTGATGACGTGCAGGCACTGGGAGCATTCAACCTTGATGGTCAGGGTGGAAAGACGCCACAGTTGATCATCCAGGGTGGCGCAAATGACTCGCTAACTTTGATCAACCTCGCCTCTTGGGTGAAAGGCGCCAACACCAAGACCGTGAACGGCAGTGTTTACAACACCTGGACCTATGCCCCCCCATTGCTGGGTACTGGCAACGTGACCACGTACCCCACCCAGACCGTCGTTCAAGCCAGCTACAGCGAAGGTTCGGGCAACCCAGAGGTGCTCGTCAGCACGGCTATGCAGGTGATTGACCAGGGGGGCCCTCGGCTGTTGACGGTAACTGCCCCCACCACGGTCATGCTTGGGCAAACCGCCACTCTGACCCTTAATTTTAGCGAGAATATCGCTCCATTACTTCTCCCCGCCCTTTCCATGGCTGGCGGCAGTTTGAGCAGTCTCTCTGGATCTGGCAAAGTCTGGACAGTCAACTACACCCCCTACAGCGACGAATCAGGTTGGACTGCGTTGCGAATAGTAGATAACGGCTACCGATCCAGCGTAACTTCTCAAAATGGCATTGGGTTCAGCAGCCAACCCATCATGGTGCGCAGCTATACCGTGCCCAGCATTGACCTGGTTTCAGTGGAGGCAGGTAACCCCAGCCTAGGCGTGTCCTTTTGGGGCCAGGAGTCTATGGCTTATGTGGGTACCGGTGTTGCCGCACTGGGCGACATCAACGGTGACGGCTATGAAGACTTTGCCCTTGGCGCTTACTCCCGCGATGCCAATGGAGCTAACTCGGGCGCCGTGTATGTGCTGCTTGGCAAGTC
>JBIKZP010000133.1:0-6218 GCA_044354655.1 Rhodoferax sp.
CCCGCCCGAATCTTCCTGTGCGCGTGTTGTCGCGTCCAAGTGCTGGTTTGCAGTCACTGTGATCGCGGTCAGATTTACTGCCCGGACCAGTGCGCACCCGCTACCCGAAAGGAACAGCAACGCGAGGCTGGCAGGCGCTACCAACAAAGTCGCGCTGGACGCTTTAAACATGCCGCGCGCATGCGTCGTTGGCGTGAGCGGCGCTGTGCTGTGGCACAGATAGTGACGCATCAGGGTTCCCAGAATGCACCCTCAAATGTTGTACTGAGCGTCATTGCAACCACCCTCCCAAACGCTGCCACCGAGCCACACACCACTGACGCACCCTTGTTGGCCATCACGGCAGTGCCTGCACCCACCCCATGGCGTTGTCACTGGTGCTGCACCAACTGCGTGGCGCATGTTCGTTTGGGCTTTTTACGTCATCACCGCGAGTACCCCACCAACCATGGCAATAGCCCCTGAACTGCGTGCCCAAATCCTGCTCAAGCACAAAAACGAGCACTGGCGCATCGGCACCATCGCAGCCCAACTCCATGTGCACCGCGACACGGTACGCGCAGTCATCGAAACTGACACTGTCATGCGTCCCCAGCCGCCCTTGCGGGCCAGCCAGGTCGACCCCTATTTGCCCTTCATCCGCGAGACGCTGACCCAATTCCCCACACTCACCGCCAGTCGACTGCACGCCATGGTGCAGGGCCGAGGCTATGCGGGTGGGAGCGACTACTTTCGCCGTATCGTGGCGCGTCATCGCCCACGCCCTGTGGCAGAAGCCTACCTGCGTCTTCGCACCCTGCCAGGTGAACAGGCGCAAGTGGACTGGGCCCATTTCGATCACATTGAGGTGGGTAAGGCCCGCCGCCCCCTGATGGCCTTTGTGATGGTGCTGGCCTATTCCCGGCGCATCTTCCTGCACTTCACCCTGAACGCCCGCATGGACAGCTTCCTGCTGGGCCACGTCCTGGCGTTTGAGGCCTGGGGCGGCGTGTCCAGGGTCATCTTGAGCGACAACCTCAAGAGCGCGGTGTTGGAGCGTGTGGGGCCTGCCATCCGGTTCAACCCTGAATACCTGGCATTTGCCGCGCACTACCGCTTTGAGCCACGCCCGGTGGCTGTTGCCCGTGGCAATGAGAAGGGTCGCGTGGAGCGCTCCATTCGCTACATCCGGGACAACTTCTTCGCTGCACGCGTCTTCACCGATGTAGATGATCTCAATGCGCAGGCCAAGAGTTGGTGCGATGGGGCCGCAGCAAACAGGCAATGGCCCGAGGATGATCAATTGACGGTGGGGCAAGCCTTCGAGCGGGAGAAGTCCAGCCTGATGGAATTGGCGCAGCAGGACTATCCGTTGGAAGAACGCGTACAGGTGCAAGTTGGCAAGACCCCTTACGTGCGGTTTGACCTCAATGACTACTCCATCCCACACACCTATGTGCGGCGCACCCTCACGGTGCTGGCCACCCCCAATCGTGTACGTGTGCTCGATGGTCAGACGGTATTGGCGGATCACCCACGCAGCTTCGACCGCGCGCAGCAAATTGAGGTGACTGCCCACATTCAGGCCTTGGTAGATCACAAGCGCGGTGCCAGGCAGCACCGCGCCACGGACCAACTTACCCAGGCCGTGCCGCAGATTACAGAGTTACTCAAACGCGCCGCCCAGCGCAACTACAACCTGGGCTCGATCACCGCGGCACTGTCGCAGCTGTTGGAGCGCTATGGGGCACAACCCATGCAGGCGGCGGTAGCCGATGCACTTGCCCGTGATGTCCCGCACCCCAACGCGGTGCGACTGGCGCTGGAGCGCGCGCGCGAGGCGCGCCATTTGAGTCCACCGGTGGTGGCTCAGTTATCCGAGCGGGCACGCGCGCTGGATGTGACGGTACGCCCCCACAAGTTGGACTCCTATGACGAACTCATCCCAACTTCAACCACTGCAACTGCCCCAACCGATACCGATTCAAATGACGAGCAACACAAAAACCATGAATAAGACCACCGCCACTTCTGAGGCCCAACCTGTTGCTATCAATGTGGCACACCTTCAGGAGCGCGCCAAAGCGCTGCGTTTGATGGGCCTGCTGACCCACTGGGATGCCCTGCAAGGCGACCCAGAGCGCCTCCAATGGACTGCGGACTTGCTGGGTTGGGAGGAGAGCGAGCGCTCCCGACGCTCCTTGGAGCGGCGCCTGCGCTCGGCCCATATCGGGCGCTTCAAGCCGCTGGCTGACTTTGATTGGGATTGGCCCAAGCACTGTGACCGCGCCGCAGTGCAGGAGTTGATGACGCTGTCGTTTATGGCAGAGGCCACCAACGTGGTGCTGGTCGGACCCAACGGGGTGGGCAAGTCCATGCTGGCGTGCAATCTGGGCCATCAGGCGCTGATCGAGGGTCGCACGGTGCTGTTTACCACCGCGGGGCAGTTGTTGGGGGACTTGGCGGCGCTGGACAGTGACTCGGCACTGCGCAGGCGACTGCGCCATTACGCAGCGCCGGATTTGCTGTTGATTGATGAGGTGGGCTACCTGTCGTATTCAAATCGGCACGCCGATTTGCTGTTCGAGTTGATCAGCAGACGCTACGAGCAAAAAAGCACTGTGGTGACCACCAACCGCGCGTTCAAGGAGTGGGGTGAGGTGTTTCCCAACGCGGCCTGCGTGGTGTCACTGGTGGACCGACTGGTACACCGCTGCGAGGTGCTGTCCATTGACGGTGAGTCTTACCGGCGCAAGGAGGCCCAGGAGCGCGCGGCGCAAAAGGCAGCATCGCGTAGCAACCCCGCGCCCAAGGCAAAGAAACTCTAATACCCCGGCCACCTTAAAAAGAAGACTACCCCAGTCCCGTCTCGCAGTCGCGATTGCCCTGCACAAAGCCGCCCGCCAGCACACTGCAAGCCATGAATCTACAACTCATTGCAATAGCGCGGTCTCAAGCCCACATTTGCGCGGTCCCTCAAACCCGTCAACACCGGCCAAACTCCAACAGGGGCAACAAGCGTTTGTAAAAGAGGGCGCGTTTTTCGATGCCGGTGTTGCCGTAATCAAAGATCTGCGACAAGAAGGTGTACAGCCGCAAGTAGGCGCCCAGGTCACCTTTGAACAACAGCAGGGCATCCAGTTCATCTTGGGCGGCCTTGGTGGCTTTGGCATCTGGTTTGGCTTTGGCCGCTGCCAGGGCGGCCTGCGCCGCCTTGTACCGTTTCATCAAGCGGTCTTGCACGGGCTCCAGTGCCTTGACCAGGTCACTTTGCTTGGCAAGGGGGTCGAGTTCAACCTCGGCCACCCGGTCCACTTCAAAATCATCGTAGTGTCCTGCCGCATCCAGTTTGGCGCGCAGGTTGAACACCAGGTGCGGGTCGGTGGTGGAGCTGAGTTCGGCGGTCGTGTGATAGGTTTTGAAGGAGGCCAGTATCTCAACTGGATCATTCACAAAATCGACCACGTAAGTGGTGTCCTTGCCAGGATGGGAGCGGTTCAGACGGCTCAGCGTTTGCACCGCCTGGATGCCATCGAGTCGTTTGTCCACGTACATGCCGCAGAGCAAGGGTTGATCAAAACCGGTCTGAAACTTGTTGGCCACCAGCAAAAGTTGGTATTCATCACCCTTGAAGGCTTCGCGGATGTCACGACCCTTGAGGTGGGGATTGAGGACCGGGCTGCTCTCAGTGAATCCATCAGACCCGGATTCAGCATCGATCACCTCACCCGAGAACGCCACCAGCGTGCCGATCTGGTAACCCTGGGTTTTGATGTACTGGTCCACGGCCAGTTGCCAGCGCACCGCCTCCAGGCGGCTGCCCACCACCACCATGGCTTTGGCCTTGCCTTGCAAGAGGGGAGAGACAAATTCACGGAAGTGCTCCACAACGATCTCGACTTTTTGTGAGATGTTGTAGGGGTGCAGCCGCACCCAGCCCATGATGCCTTTCATGGCGGCTTTGCGTTCGACTTCTGCCTCGTTCAGCTCCTGGCCGTTGTGGGCCAGTTTGAATGCCAGTTTGTAAGGGGTGTAGTTCTGCAGCACGTCCAGGATGAAGCCTTCTTCAATGGCTTGGCGCATGGAGTAGACGTGAAACGGCTTGGGCACGTTGTCCGGTGCCGGCTTGCGCGTGGGGTCTGGCCGGGTGCCAAACAGCTCCAGGGTTTTGTTCTTGGGTGTGGCGGTGAAGGCCACAAAGGTGATGCCACCGTCATCTGCGCGGTTGGCCATTTGCGCGGTCAGGATGTCTTCAGTGCTGATTTCGCCACCGTCACTGAGTTCTTTCAGCTCCTCTGGGCTCAATAAGGCCTTGAGTTTGCTGGCGGCTTCACCGGTTTGCGAACTGTGGGCTTCATCGGCAATCACCGCAAAGCGCTTGCCCTGGGTGGCTGCCAGCTTGCGCACAGCTTCCAATGCAAACGGAAAAGTCTGGATGGTGCAAACTACGATCTTCTTGTCACCGGACAGGGCTTCGGCCAGCTTGCCGCTTTTGCTGCCATCCTGGTTGGTGATGGTCGCCACCACGCCGGTCGTGCGTTGGAAGTCAAACAAGGCTTCCTGCAACTGGGCGTCAATCACGTTGCGGTCAGACACCACCAGCACCGTGTCAAACACCTTGTGGTTCTGTTCATCGTGCAGCTCCGCCAAAAAATGAGCGGTCCAGGCGATGGAGTTGGTTTTGCCGCTACCGGCGGAGTGTTGAATGAGGTATTTGCCACCGGGGCCGTCGGCCAACACGGCCACTTGGAGCTTGCGGGTCACATCGAGTTGGTGATAGCGCGGAAAAATGATGGATTCGATCTGCTTTTTCTTATCCCGCCGGGCAATCAGGTAGCGCCCCAGGATCTCCAGCCAACTCTCCCGCGCCAACACCTGTTCCCACAGATAAGCGGTACGGTGGCCGCCGGCGGCGTTCACGGGGTTTCCCGCTGCGCCATCGTCTCCCAGGTTGAAAGGCAGGAACACGGTGGCCGGGCCTGCCAACTTGGTCACCATGTGGACTTCGCGGTTGCTAACGGCAAAGTGAATCAGGGCACCAGAAGGGAATGACAGTAGTGGCTCTGCGGCCTGACCCTTGGGGCGGGAGTGACGGTCAAAACGGTATTGGTCAATCGCATCCCGAATGCTTTGGGTGAAGTCGGTGTTGAGTTCGACCGTAGCCACCGGCAGGCCGTTCAAGAACAAAACCAGATCGATGCTGTTTTCGCAATGGAGGGAGTAACGCACCTGGCGGACGACGCGCAGGCGGTTGGCTGCGTACCGGGCCAGGATGTCAGGGTTGATCGCCAGGGCCGGTTTGAATTGGGCCAGGGTCAAGGGAGTTTTGAGACCCAACAGCTCAATGCCGTGGCGCAGTACGTCCAGGGTTCCACGTTGATCGAGTTGATCACGCAGGCGGGTGAGAAGTGTTTCCCCGGCTTTGCTGCCGTGGTTCTTGGTGAGCGTGTCCCAGGCTTTCGGTTGGGTCGTCTGCACCCAGGCCAGCACATCGGCGGGGAACAGGGCACGGGTGCGGTCGTAACCGGTGGCATCACCGTCATTACCCGGTTCCGAATGAAGCCATCCGTTGTTTGACAGGTGGTGGCAAATTTCCAGCTCGAAGCTGATTTCTTTATGCAAGCTCATCGGTCCTCCCTTGAATGCCAATTTTTTACAAAAAATGCGGATCTAGACGTTTTGGAATATGCGCGAACAGATACTAAATCTATAGCAATTGCACGCCATCCAGAACATCCATCCACCCGATACTGTCCGTGCGCTCAGGCAAAGGCCAGCACCAAATGCCCCACCGGCTCAGCCGCAGGTCGCACTTTGATCTCGATGTCGTAGCCCAAGCGGTTCAGGCAGTCCATCAGCTTGCGCTCAGACAGGTTGGTGAAGTCACCATGCAACATGGCTGATACCTTGGACTGGGGGATGCCCATGCGCTCAGAAGCGGCTTTTTGGGTAAGGCCCTGTTTGCGCATGGCTTTGGTGATCTCGATGACCAGGCCGGACTTAATTTTGAGTTTGTCGGCATCGGGCAGGTCCAAATCAGCAAACACATTGCCGGAACCCATTTCAATCTCGATGCCGTCGATGATGCCTACAGCCGCTTTCTTGAGCGTGCCCATTTACGCCGCCAGTGCGTCAATCACCGCGCTGGGGTTGTGATCAATCACATTGAGCAAAACCAGTGCTGGTCCATGCGGTGTGCGGTCACCGCGCTCCCAGTGCCGCAGTGTGGCAGTCGAAAA
>JBIKZP010000007.1:0-20449 GCA_044354655.1 Rhodoferax sp.
CAACCAGGCTACCGCCACGGACGCCGATTACGCCAACATTGAGAGCGTCGTGGGGCATGAGTACTTTCACAACTGGACCGGCAACCGCATTACCTGTCGCGACTGGTTCCAGCTGTCCTTGAAAGAAGGTCTCACGGTTTTCAGAGACCAGGAGTTTTCTCAAGACCTGTGCCATGAACCTTCGGCGCGCGCCGTCAAGCGCATTGAAGACGTGCGCGTGCTGCGCACTGCCCAGTTTCCGGAAGACGCCGGCCCCATGGCGCACCCGGTGCGGCCTGACAGCTATATCGAGATCAACAACTTCTACACCGTCACCATTTACGAAAAAGGTGCTGAAGTGGTGCGCATGATGCAGACCCTGGTGGGTCGCGCCGGTTTTGAGCAAGGCATGACGCTGTACTTTGCGCGCCATGACGGCCAAGCCGTGACCTGCGACGACTTTGCCCAGGCCATTGCCGACGCCAACCCCGCCTCTGACCTGGCGCGTTTGCTGCCCCAGTTCAAGCGCTGGTACAGCCAAGCGGGCACGCCCCACATTCAGGCCAGCGGCCAGTTTGACGCGGCTGCGCGCAGCTACACCCTCACCCTGACACAAAGCTGCGCGCCTACCCCTGGCCAGGACGCGAAAGAACCGTTTGTGGTGCCGGTCAGTCTGGGTCTGCTAGACGCCAGCGGTGCCGCCCTGCCCTTGCACCTACTCACGCATGTGCAAGACAGCAGCCCCACGAGCAGCACCGGTAGCGACAGCCACCTGTTCGTGATGACGCAAGCCAGCGAGTCCATCACCTTCACCGGGGTGGACGCTGAACCGGTGCCTTCTATCCTGCGCGGCTTCTCGGCCCCGGTGGTGCTGAACTTTGACTACACCGACGCCCAATTACTGACCTTGCTGGCGCACGACAAAGACGCCTTCAACCGCTGGGAGGCCGGGCAACGTCTGGCCCTGCGCAGTGCACTGGCCTTCATTCAGAGCAGCGCCGAGCCTGCGGGCGCCCAGGTGCTCAATGCGGCCTACGTGCAAGCCATGCGCACCTTGCTGCGCGACCCCCAGCTGGATGCCGCTTTCAAAGAGCTGGTGCTGACCCTGCCGTCTGAAACCTATTTGGCCGAACAACTGGCTGAGGTCGACCCGCAGCGCATTCACGCTGTGCGCGAAACCATGCGCGCGCAACTGGCCAGTGAGCTGGCAGCCGACTGGCAATGGGCGTTTGACACCCACAAAGACAACGGCGCTTACCGACCCGACCCCGTCTCGTCTGGCCGACGCGCCTTGGCCGGCCTGGCACTGGCCATGCTGTGCCTGCAAGCCAGCCACAGCGGCAACCACAACGGTGATGCCGTCTGGCCCGGCAAAGCCCTGCAACGCGTTAAAGACGCTGACAACATGACCGACCGCTTCAACGCCCTGAGCGCGTTGGTGGGCAGCGGCCATGCACTGGCCGCCCCCGCGCTGGCCCGCTTTCATACCCAGTTCAAGAACGAAGAGTTGGTGCTGGACAAATGGTTTGCGCTGCAAGGCGGCGCCTGCGACCGGGGTGGCCAAGTGCTGCCTGCCGTTCGCCAACTCATGGCGCACCCGGACTTTCACCTGAAAAACCCGAACCGCGCGCGCAGCCTGATCTTCAGCTACTGCAGTGCCAACCCGGGCGCCTTCCACCGTACCGATGCGGCCGGCTATGTGTTTTGGAGCGAACGCGTGATGGAACTCGACGGCTTCAACCCACAGGTAGCCGCCCGCCTGGCCCGCGCCCTGGACCGCTGGAAAAAACTGGCCGAACCCTACCGCAGCGCTGCCCGCGAAGCCATCGCCCGCGTTGCTGCCAAGACCGACCTGAGCAACGATGTGCGCGAAGTCGTGAGCCGGGCACTTGCTGATTGAACCAACCCAAGGTATTTGCCATGACTCAAAAAATATCTCTCACCCGCTACCTCGTTGAGCAGCAACGCTCGGAAGGCCATATCCCCTCGCAACTGCGCTTGCTGCTTGAAGTGGTGGCGCGCGCCTGCAAAAGCATCAGCCAGGCCGTCAACAAAGGCGCGCTCGGTGGCGTGCTGGGCGGCGCCGAGACCGAGAACGTGCAAGGCGAGATGCAGAAGAAGCTCGACATCATTGCCAACGAAGTGCTGATTGAGGCCAACGAATGGGGCGGCCACCTGGCCGCTATGGCCAGCGAAGAAATGGAAGGTATTTATGTGGTGCCCAACCGTTACCCCCAGGGCGAATACCTGTTGCTGTTTGACCCCCTGGATGGCTCGAGCAATATTGATGTGAACGTGAGCATTGGCACCATCTTCAGCGTGCTGCGCAAGCCCGAAGGCGCAGGCGTGTCTGAGCAAGACTTCTTGCAAGCCGGCCACAAACAAGTGGCCGCCGGCTACTGCGTGTACGGCCCGCAAACCACGCTGGTACTCACCGTGGGTGACGGCGTGGCCATGTTCACGCTGGACCGCGAACAGGGTTCTTTCATCCTGACGCAAGAAAATGTGCAGGTGCCTGAGGACACCCAAGAATTCGCCATCAACATGAGCAATATGCGCCACTGGGACACGCCCGTGCAACGCTACATTGACGAGTGTCTGCAAGGCACTGACGGCCCACGCGGCAAAAATTTCAACATGCGCTGGATCGCCAGCATGGTGGCCGATGTGCACCGCATCTTGACCCGGGGCGGTGTCTTCATGTACCCCTGGGACAAACGCGCACCCGGCAAACCCGGCAAGTTGCGCCTGATGTACGAAGCCAACCCCATGAGCTGGCTGATAGAGCAAGCCGGCGGCGCCGCCACCAATGGCAAACAACGCATCATGGACATTGAACCCGGCAAACTCCACGAGCGCGTGAGCGTGGTGCTGGGCTCCAAAAACGAAGTAGACCGCGTGACCCGCTACCACCTGGAGGCGTAAGGCCCCCTTGTTTTACTTTTGCAAAATGCTGGTGTAGCTCAGTCGCGATCTCACGGTGTAAAACGATACTTCCGTGATTTCGCCGACACTCATTTCCCCCCTTCCATTGACCATGCCTTTTCATCAAACTGAAAAGTTGTAAGGTCCTCTCCCAGATGTCTCCTCTCCATTTCAAATTAATGCCAGCATTGTGAAAATTCACCTCACCACTGCCGGCAAGAACCCTATGGCCGCGCCAATGGCCTGCATTGAACGCGAGAAGCAACTGGCATTTATTGCGCTTACTGCTTATTGGTTAGTCAACCAACCTAAGTTATCAATGTTTTGAACTGAGTCCCCCTAGACTTTGCCCACCATCACCTGAAAATGGGACAGAATGAGCAGGTTCGATTTCATTAATTTTTTATATTGTGAGTTTCACAATTGAGCTTCCCAACTGATCTAGCTTCGTTTCTTGAATTGTTGCGCCTACACGGTGATGAAGCCTATGGCCTCATCTTCGCTTTTGCTGCATCGCACAGCATGCTGCTCACTCTGTTTGCTGGTTATGCCTCCAGTTCAGGTGCTCTTAATATTGAGATCCTCATTGCCGTCGTCTGGGCCGGCAGTTTTCTGGGGGATACGTTCAGATTTTGGATCGGGCGTTGTTTCGGCAATCAATGGCTTTCACCTTTTCCAAGGCTTCACCGCACCAGTCAGATAGTGATACGGTTGGTGGATCGCTACTATGTATGGCTCATTTTGTTTCATCGCTATCCGCACGGCATTCGCGGGGTTGCCGGTTTTGCCTACGGAATGTCACGACTACCTTGGCATACATTCCTGGTATTCAATTTCGTCGCTGCTGGACTTTGGTCTGGTGTAGTTCTTTCGGCAGGTCATGCGTTTGGCCAGATCTCGGAGAAGCTGTTAAACGATGCTTTCTCTGGAATCGGCATGGTCATGCTGATTATTTTCCTCGCACTGTCGTGGATCCTAAGTAGGAAACTCGAACGCATCGCCGAGCAAAGTTGACTATCTTTAAGAACCCCAAGCGACTAGCTGCAACGAAGTTATTGTTTTTCAAGCCAGGGCTGCGCTTGCTGCCCGTGGCTTGCACATCTTCAAGCCGTTACTTAACTGCTTCGGCCTCATACCATTTGTCATCCGCATAAAACGGCCCTGGCTTCTCACGCAGTTGCTCGTATTTGCAGATTTCAGGCGTTTCGCCCAAGGGCGTCGAGACGCCGTTTTTGAAGGCCCATTCGCCGCGCTCGCTGCTGGAGGCTTTGACGTAGCTTTGAATCGCAAACGCACGGTCTTTTTGTGACTGGTTGGCGTTGGAGCCGTGCACGGTCAGCAGGCCCCACAGGGCCAGGTCACCGGGCTCCAGCTCTAGGTTCACCACCTTCGCGGGGTCCAGTCCGGCGGCCACCAGTTCATGGGCCTGGGTGCTGCCTTTCATGATGGGGCCGTCGTCCGACAGGCCGAGGTAGCCGAGTTTGTGGCTGTCGGGAAACACTTGCAAACAGCCGTTTTCTGTGGTGGCGGGGTCAATGGCCAAGCCGGTGTTGATGTACGAGGTCATCAGGTCGCGGTACACGTCATTGCGGTCGCGAAAACGCAGGTCCTGGTGAAAACGGTAGCCGCTACGCCGAGTGGCACCCGGTGGTTTCCAGTGAATTTGCTGCGCCACCTGCTTGATGTCGTTGCCCAGCAAGGGCTCCATCACGGCGAGGACGCGCGGATCACGTCGCATTTTCTCGAACAGGGGACTGAACCACGCATACCAGTGCGCCTGCAACACATAACGCTGTCCGGCAAACGACTCGGGGAGGATTTCAAACAGCACATTGTGGTCACGGTAGGTGGCGTGGTGCTTGAGGCCTTCTTCGTAAATACGCCGTGATTCGCGCTGCGCCTCCTGCATCTCGGCCGGCGTGAACAGCCCGCGCACCACGGCATAGCCGTGTTCCCAGTAATGCTCCACATAGTGGCGATTGGCATCCGACAGAAGCGGGTTGGCTGACATGGCGTCTCCTTCTTAGGGTGTTGACATGGCGCTCACTTTAAGGGGTACCGCCTGGCGAGTCGATGCAGTCAATCGACAAAAATGAATTCATGCAGAACCCATGCGTGCGAGATATATGACGCACAATGCGGGCAGAAAAATAGTCGTTGGAACGGGGCTCTATGTCTTGGTTACGCTCACGCGTCCGCAGGCTGCTGCGCGCTTGCTTGCTGGTGGTATTGGGTGCGCTCACAGCGCAGGCTTGTGCCTGGGGCACGCAAGGCCACCAGGTGGTGGCCGAGTTGGCCTTTAACACGCTCACCCCCAAGGCGCGATTCAAGGTGACGCAGTTGCTGGCGCTAGAGCCGGGCGAGACGCTGGCGTCGATTTCAATGTGGGCTGACGAGCGCAAAAGCCCCGCCACCAGTGCCTGGCATTACGTCAACTTTCCACGCGACACCTGCCAATTTGAAACCGAGCGCGACTGCCCTGACGGACAGTGCGTGGTGTCTGCCCTGGAGCGGCAATTGGTCGTTTTAGCCTCCAGCCCCACGCCCGAGAGGCGTCTGAAAGCCTTGAAATATGTGGTGCATCTGGTGGGTGATTTGCACCAACCCTTGCATGCAGGCTACCAAGACGATCGTGGCGGCAACAGCTATACCCTGCAAGCCTTTATGCAAGCGCGCAACCTGCACGCTTTGTGGGATGGTGGACTGGTAAAAAATCTGAATCTGGACAACACGGCTTTGACGGCGCTGGTGCGCCAATCTACGCCGCAGCTGGAGCAGAGCAATCTGAGCCTGAGCCAGGCTGCTGAAGAGTCTTGCCGGCTGGTGGCCACGCCGGGTTTTTATCCAGCCCGCCAGGTGACAGAGCGCTATGTTCAACAGTTCACGCCCGTGTTGTTGCAACGCCTGGCCATGGCCGGTGCGCGCCTGGCAGGGCTGCTCAACCGCACGTGGCCATGAGGGTGTATGGTGTGCAGGGCTGCTGGCCTGGCTCAAGTTACTGCCACTCAGGTCGACTCCCAATGACTGCCAATGAAAACAGTGCGCCGCTGAATTCATTGACCATGGCGCACCTGCCCGTTCGTTTACTTTCAACTTAGGCGCTCAAGAGAATGCACACCATGGAAAACTTTTTACTGATCATCATCGTTTTTCTGATTCTGATTTTGATGAGCTTCATCTTGTTTTACTTTTATACGCAGCAAAGTCTGCGCGATATTTCGAACCGCCTCAACACCTTGCAGCCAAGTGATGCCAGCAACAGAAGCCCCGAGATCATTCGCCGGGAACGTGCCTACTGCCATGACCAATTGGTGTTGCTGGAGGCAGAGTTGTCCACCAGCAAGCGAGAAAGTTTGACCACCGAGGAGTTGGAAAGCATTGACCGCGCCAGAAAAACCATCAAGGCCTGCATTGAAGAGCTCAAGCACTCTGGGGAATGGATCGGCTTGCCGTTTGATTTTGAATGGACTGAGATGCTGGCACGTCTGCCCAATGTCAACACGCTGTACCGTAACGCAGAACAACAGGCCACGGCGCCAGATGGCACCGAGGCCACGCCGTCCACGCCGTCCACGCTGAATATAGAGAAGAACTGAGCGCGCAAAGGCGCCGGACCCTGCGGCTACAACGCTTCAGACCAGCGCCGCCAAGCTGCCAAAACTGCGTTGCGCGTAGGCCAGGCCTTGGCCAGGTTGCAAGCCAAAGTCGACCACTTCACCAATCAAAATATCGTGGTCGCCGGCTGACACCACTTGCGACAGCTTGCATTCAAACCAGGCCAATGACTGAGGCAAACGCACGTAGTCCTGGGCGCTGCGCACCAGGGTTTGTCCGGCAAAACGTTCAGCCTGGGTGCCTTGGGCGTATTGAAGCGCCAGGTTTTTTTGGCTCTTTTCGAGCACATTAACGAGGTAGCCCCCGCTTTGGACAAACGCCTCACGGCTTTGGGACTCTTTGCGCACGCTCCACAAAACCAGGGCGGGCTCCAGCGATACGGTGTTGAAAGAGTTGCAGGTCATGCCCCAGTCTTGCCCGTTGAATCGGGTGGTCACCACGGTCACGCCGGTGGTGAAACAGCTCATGGCGTCTTTGATGCTCATGAGTGTGAACTTGTTGGGTTAAAAAAGGCGGTCAACGGCTAACTCCAGGATCCAGCGGAGTCGCTGGCAAAGTGCCGATTTTGTCACGAAGCGAAAGCCGCCTGGCAGGGGGCGTCAAACCACCCCCGGGGCTGCGGGTTTAATTCCAGTGGTTGTAGTGGCGTCGGCCATGGCCCCGCTCGTTGTCGTCAAGATAAATATTGACCCGGGGAGGCACCGAGTAACCATAACGGTAAATGGGGGTAGTGATGGTGGGCACCCGTTGCACCACCACGATGGGCGCCTCCACCACTGAAGTCACCGTGGTCACTGAGTTAACTGAACTCAGTGAGCTGGTGATTTTGCTGGCGCCTTCTACCGGCGTCACTTGCAGGCGAATGGTAGGGCCGGGGTCGTTGGGCAATTGCACCGTGTACTGACGGCCCGCATACTCATACACCACGTTGTAGCCCACGGTACGGTTTTCATAAAAAGTCTGGGTAGAACAGCGCTGCACGTTTTGGGTTTGTGCTGCGGGCGCGCCTTCAATCCGGTCACCCAGCATGGCACCACCCACGAAGCCCAGAATGGTGGCAATGGTTCGCCCTGAACCGTCACCCACTGCATTGCCCAAAGCACCACCGGCAATAGCGCCCATAGCAGCGCCAGCACCCGATTTGGAGGGTTGCACGGTCACTTGGTCCGTGGTGCAAACCTGGCGCGGCACGCCCACTTGCTGAATCACAGCCGTGGTGGACAGTACCCGACCGAGTTCCTGCGCGCCTGCAGCCCCACCAAGCACCAGTCCAGATACCAAAATCAATAGGTTTTTCATACGTTTGATCTCCAGTTGTTTTCACACATGGCCATCGTAATGGCTTGTTTTAGGTCCCGTGTATGGCGGGTGTGAACAAATTGTAAAGAGTGAAATATTAGTTTCCTACAATGCGCCAACCCCTGCTTACGTTGACATCAGGGGTCAAAACTACGGTTCTGGAGAAAAAAAGATGTTCATCGCCTCCAAGCTACTTGCCTTCATGACCCAGCCTTTGGCCTGGGTTTTGGTTTTATTGCTGCTGGCCCTGCTCGGCCAGTTCTTGCGCCGCCGTTGGGGACGTCACCTGGTGTTGCTGGCATGTCTCACGCTCGGCTTGCAAGGCTGGATGCCGTTACCCGACGCCTTGTTGCGCCAGCTTGAAAACCAGTATCCGGGGCCAGACCCCCAAAGCACCTTGCCGTCTTTTGCCGGATTGGTGGTGCTGGGTGGCGCGCTGGAGCCTGCTTTTGTCTGGGAAGGTCGTACCCAACCCGCCCTCAATGATGCCGCCGAGCGGATGACGGCGCCTCTGGCCCTGATGCAACAACACCCCAAGTGGAAACTGCTGTTTACCGGTGGCGAGGGCGATTGGTGGGCTGAAGGTTTGTCTGAGGCGGCGCGCGCCCAGCTATTTTTTGCCAGCGTGGGCGTTGCACCCAACCGCTTGCTGTTTGAGTCCAAATCCCGCACCACCTATGAAAATGCCGTGCTCAGTGCCGCCCTGCCGGGTGTGGACCCCACGCTGCCTTGGTTGCTGGTTACTTCTGCCTCCCACATGCCGCGCGCTATGGCGACTTTTCGCCAGGCCGGGTGGAACGTAACGGCCTATCCGGTGGACTACCGCACCGGCGAACAGACGCCTTGGGGCCAATATTCCCTAGCCAAGGGGGCGCAGAAATGGCACCTGGTGTTGCATGAGCTGGCTGGATTGCTGGCTTACCGGTTGGTCGGACGCGCCTGAGGACGGGGTCAGCTGCTGATCGGGGAAGCTGGCTGAAGTGTGGCCATCACCTTGTCGATGCGCTTGCCGTCCAGGTCTACTACTTCAAACAACCAGTTACCGCACACAATGCGCTCGCCCTCCCCGGGCAGCCTGCCTGATACTGACATCAGCAAGCCCGCCACCGTGTTGTAGCGGCCGCGGTCTTCTTCTGGCAATTCATCAATGTCTAGGCGTACTTTGAGCTCGCCCACAGGCATCAGGCCATCGAGCAACCAGGAACCATCGTCCCGTTGCGTAGCCCAGGCGTCAATTTGCGCACCAGGTTGCAGCTCGCCGGTGATGGCTTCCAGCAAATCGCGCGGCGTCAGCAGGCCCTGCACCACGCCGTACTCGTCCACCACAAAAACAAAGCGCCCGGCCTTGGCACGAAACTGTTCTAGCAGCTCCATGCCACTGAGCGTCTCGGGCACAAACGAGGCGGGCATGGCATGCGCCTCTATGGTGCCGGGGGTCTGCGTGCCGAGTTGGAGCAAGCGCGTCACGCTGATCACGCCCACCACATCGTCGAGTGAGCCGCGGCACACCGGGTACCAGGAATGGGCGACGTTGTCGCCACCCGAACCGACCAGAGCCAGACATTGCGCCACCGTATGGGAGGCGTCCAGCCATTGCACATCGGTGCGCGGCACCATGAGCGAGGTGAGCGGCCGGTCATCGAGTTGAAACACGTTTTGCACCATCTGGTGCTCGTGCTGCTCAATCACGCCGGCGTCTACACCCTCTACCAGGCTGGCGGTGATTTCTTCCTCGGTCACGGCGCGTGCTGCATTGGTGTCTATGCGCAGCAGCTTGAGCGTGGCCGCGGTGGTGCCTGAAAGCAGTTTGACAAATGGCTTGGCGCCTGTGGCCAGCCAAAGCATAGGGCGCGACACCCAGCGCGCCACGGGTTCGGGGTACAACTGGCCAATGCGCTTGGGCACCAGTTCGCCAAAAATAATGGTGGTGAAGGTGATCAGGGTCACCACAATGCCGGTAGCCGACAGGGCGGCGGCTTTTTCTGTCACTCCAAAGCCCTGTAACCAGGCGGCTACGCTGCCGCTGAATGCCGCCTCGCCCACAATGCCGTTGAGTACGCCAATGGAGGTGATGCCCACTTGCACCGTCGAGAGAAATTGGTTGGGGTTGCTCAGCAAAACCAGCGCCGCGTGCGCCCCTTTGTCGCCGGCTTCCGACATGGCGTTGAGCCGGGCCTTGCGGCTGGCCGCCAGGGCCAGTTCTGACATGGCAAAGACACCATTGAGCAGGGTCAGAAAAACAATCAGCAAAAATTCCATGGGGCACAAGCGAGAATGAACACCATGGCACTCTACCTTATTGGCGACGTGCAAGGTTGCAACAGCGCCTTGCAACGCTTGCTTGACGAAATTTCTTTCTCGCCCAGCCGCGACACTTTGTACCTGCTGGGCGATCTGGTTAACCGCGGACCCGACTCGGCCGGTGTGCTGCGCCGCCTGATGGGCTACGGCAGTGCCGCCCAATGTGTGCTGGGCAACCACGACCTGCATTTGCTCGCGCTGATTCACGGTATTCGTCAACCGCACCGCAAAGACACGCTGTCAGGCGTGCTCACCGCGCCCGACCGCGCCGCGATGGTGGACTGGCTCAGCAACCAGCACATGGCCATGTTTCAAACGGTGCAGGGCCAAGGCGTGCTGATGGTGCACGCCGGTGTGCTCCCGAGTTGGACGGCGCCGCAAACCCTGGCGCTGGCGGCCGAAGTTGAAGCCGTATTGCGCAGCCCCGACCTGAAGAGTTTTTTACAAGAGATGTATGGCGATGAACCCGCGCAGTGGCACAACAGCCTAAGCGGCACGGCCCGCCTGCGCGTGATTGTGAATGCGCTGACGCGCCTGCGTTTTTGCGATGCACAGGGCCGCATGGAGTTTGTTACCAAAGAAGGCGCCGACGCCAAACCACCCGGGTATATGCCCTGGTTTGAGGTGCCGGGGCGGCAAAGCGCAGAGGTGATCGTGGCCTTTGGTCACTGGTCCACACTGGGTTGGCTCAAGCGCAGCGACGTGTGGTCTATGGACACCGGCTGCGTTTGGGGTGGCTGCCTGAGTGCCTTGCGGCTGGAGGAAGGCAGCGCCGCCAGCGCGCTGCAAAGTTCGATGCAAACTACCTTACCAGGCTCGGTGCGCACCGAGCTGATTCAAGTCACCTGCGAGCAAGCGCAGGTGCCGGGCTGAGGCCTAAAAAACTTACACCGACTCCGTGCTTGGCTCGCTGGCCGGCTCGGCTCTGGGCTCTGATTTAAACAGCGCTGCCACACGGCGTTTGGGCTTGATATTGGCCGAGATGGCGCGGGCGCCGGGGCGAACGGCTGCCGCTTCCCAAGAAGGCGCAGCCGCCACTTCAGGGCTTGCTGAAGGCTCGTAGGGCTTGTCAAAGAAGGGGTCGCGCGAGGCCGGTGCGGGGCGCGTGTAATCACGCCGGGGCGCCCGCTCGGCACGGTCGGGCCGGGCAAACTGGCCTTCATGCGCCACATCGTGCATGGTGCCCGAGCGGCGGCTGTCACGCGGGCTGTCACGACGTGAATCGTCTTGCGCGCCTTCGGCGTACATGCGCCGGCCATCGTTGATACGGCCTTGCTTGCGAATGTCGGGCACGTTTTCATCAAACTCAACGGCCTCCAGCTCAATTTTGGTTTTGATCAGCTTTTCAATGTCACCCACCAACCGGGCATCACTCTTGGACACAAAAGTGACCGCCAGACCCGCAGCGCCCGCACGGCCCGTGCGGCCAATGCGGTGCACATAGTCTTCGGCGTTGAAGGGCACGTCAAAGTTGAACACGGCCGGCACGTCTTTGATGTCCAGGCCACGGGCCGCCACATCGGTACACACCAGCAAGTCCACCTCGCCTTTTTTGAAGGCGTCGAGGGCCTTCAGGCGCTCGTCCTGGCTTTTGTCGCCATGCAGCGCGGTTGTCTTGAGGCCTTCGCGCTCCAAAGAACGAGCCAACCGGGCACAACCGAGCTTGCTGTTGACGAACACAAAGGCCTGCTTCATGCCCCGGGTTTTGAGAATTTGGTGGAGTGCGTGGCGCTTGTCGTCGTCGCCCACGCTGTAAAAGTGCTGCTCAACGGTGGATGCCGTGGCATTGGAGCGGGCCACTTCAATCGTGACCGGGTTTTGCAGGTAACTGCTGGCCAGGCGTTTGATCTCAGGGGAGAAAGTGGCCGAGAACAGCAACGTGGTGCGCTGTTTGGGCAGGTAGCTCAGGATACGTTGCAGGTCAGGCAAAAAGCCGATATCAAGCATGCGGTCGGCCTCGTCCAGCACCACGTATTCCACCTGATTGAGTACCGCGTTCTTGGCTTCAATGTGGTCCAGCAGACGCCCAGGCGTGGCCACCAGAATTTCAACCCCTTTTTTCAGCTCCAGGGTTTGTGGCTTCATGTCCATGCCGCCAAAAACCACCGTGCTGCGCAGCTGCGTATGCACGGCATACGACTTGATGGCTTGCGCCACCTGGTCGGCCAACTCGCGCGTGGGCAGCAACACCAGCGCACGCACCGGGTGGCGCGCTGGCGAGGTGGAACTGTTTTCATGCTTGAGCATGCGCTGCAGCAGAGGAAGGGAAAAAGCCGCCGTTTTGCCGGTGCCAGTCTGGGCCGCACCCATGACGTCATGGCCTTCCAGCACCACGGGAATGGCCTGGGCCTGAATCGGGGTCATGGACGTGTAACCCATATCCGCCACGGCGCGTGCCAGAGGCGCTGCCAGTTGCAACTGGGCAAAGGCCATGGGTGCGTCCGCAATTTCGGCCGCGGCAGGGGTTAATTCGAGGGAGAGGTCAGAAGTCAAATCGGTCATTCATAGCCAAAAATCAAGTGCTATCAATCCGATAGCTGATGCGCCCCAGGAAGTGGAGCAAAGATGCCTATTATCCCTGATACAGGCCAGTGGCTGCAGCAGCAGCCCTAAGGCTGCCCCCTCAGGCTTTGGGCAGGGTCACGCCGGTCTGGCCCTGGTACTTGCCGCCGCGGTCTTTGTAGCTGGTTTCGCAGACGTCGTCCTTGTCGCTTTCGAAGAACAGCACCTGGGCGCAGCCCTCACCGGCGTAAATGCGGGCTGGCAGTGGCGTGGTGTTGGAGAACTCCAGGGTCACGTAACCCTCCCACTCAGGCTCGAAAGGGGTGACATTGACGATGATGCCGCAGCGGGCATAGGTACTTTTACCCAGGCAGATGGTGAGCACATTGCGCGGAATGCGGAAGTACTCCAGGGTGCGGGCCAGTGCAAAGCTGTTGGGCGGAATGATGCAGCTGTCGCCATAAAAGTCGACAAAACTCTTTTCATCAAAATTTTTGGGGTCCACCACGGTGCTGTGGATATTGGTGAAGACCTTGAATTCAGGGGCGCAGCGAATGTCGTAGCCATAGCTGCTGGTGCCATAAGAGATGATTTTCTGGCCGTCGCGCTCGCGAATCTGGCCCGGCTCAAACGGCTCAATCATGCCGGTTGACTCGGCCATCTTGCGAATCCACTTGTCGCTTTTGATACTCATGGTGAAAAACTCCTGGGTTGGCCGGATTGTAAGCAGGGGCCCTGCCGGCCAATCAGTCGGGCTTGACCGCAAGGGCTTGGGAAATGACAGTGCGCTCCACCACGCGGTCGTCACCCAGCACGATCAGCGCAAACAGCAGTTCGTCCAGGCTGTTGGCGCGGGCGGTGCGCCGTGCCAACAAGGGCGTGGCCTGCGGGTTGAGCACCAGAAAGTCGGCCTCGCAGCCCACGTGCAGATTGCCCACGCAGCCCTCCAGCCCCAAGGCCTGCGCCGCACCCGCCGTATGCTGCCACCACAGGTGCTGCGGCGAGAGCGACAAGCCGTGTTTGGTCTGCCCTTCGCGGCCCACGTAATAGGCGCCCAGCATGGTGTGAAACGGGCTGAAGCTGGTGCCGCCCCCCACGTCGCTGGCCAGGCCATAGCGGTAGCCCACGCGGTCGGCTCCCGCGTAATCAAAAAAACCGCTGCCCAGAAACAAGTTGCTGGTGGGGCTGACGGCGGCGGCGGCGCCGGTCTGGCGCATCAAGGCCCGGTCGGCGTCGTCAAAGTGGATGCAGTGGGCGTAAATGGCGCGCTCGCGCATCAGGCCAAAGTCGGCGTAGGTGGCCAGGTAACTGCTGGAGGCCGGAAACAAGGCGCGCGCCCAGGTGATTTCATCTTTGTTCTCCGCCACGTGCGACTGAATCCAGGCATCGGGGTAACGCGCGGCCAGCTCGCCCGCGCCCCGCAGTTGCGCCGCCGAACTGGTGGGGGCAAAGCGCGGCGTAATGGCGTAGCCCAACCGACCCTGACCGTGCCATTGCTGCAACAGGGCTTCAGAATCAATCAGGCTTTGCTCGGTGGCATCCTGGCGGCCCGGGGCCGAGGGCTGGTTCAGCAAATCGGCGGGGGCGTGGCGGTCCATCAGGCACAAGCCGGTCATCAGGCGCATCTGCTTCGCTTGTGCCTGCGTGAACAACGCGTTGACCGACTCGGGGTGGGAAGTGGCAAAACTCAGCGCCGTGGTGACGCCGTTGCGCAACAACTCGTCTATAAAAAAGGTGGCGGCTTGTGCGCTGTAGGCCGGGTCTTTGAAACGCTTTTCTTCCGGGAATGTGTAGTTTTCAAGCCAGGGCAAAAGGCCTTCGGCCGGCGAGCCAATCACATCGGTCTGCGGGTAATGCACATGCAGGTCGACAAAACCGGGCGCGATCAACCGGTCCTTGAAGTGGGTCACCGGCACACCGGGGTACAAGGGCGCCAAGTCATGCCAGGCACCAACCGCCAGCACGCGCTGACGACCTTGGGCATCCGGACCCACCACCAACAGCCCGTCGGCGTCATAAACGGCGGCATGGTGCGACCCCCGGCTGGGGTCAAAACGAAGAATGGCGGCACGGTAGGCTTGCATGGAGCACGAGCTTAACCGCAGCTTGCGATGGAGCGCATAGGGCGTGGCGCATAGACTCTATCGCCGCCAGCTTTACAAGTGGCGACATAACAAGCCCTCGCAACACGCCAAACTCCTTGCATCGTGTTGTCGTGTTCTCGTGTTCTCGTGTTGAAGATGTAACGGTTTAGACCCTCAGGGCAACTTGCCCTGCACGCCTTGCACCAGAAAGTTCATCTGCAAAATCTCCATATCGGTCAGGGTCTGCCCTTGGGCAATGACCACTTGGCCGGCGTTGTCTAGCACCGGCTGGCGGGCTTTGAACGGGTGCAGCCGGCCTTTGGCCATGTCCAGCTGGCGCGCCAGAACTTCTTGCTGCACGGCCGGCGACACCTTGCTGCCAAAGCCCTCCACCTTGACCATGCCGTCTTTCACGCCGCCCCAGACCTTGCCGCTTTTCCAGTTGCCCTTGAGCACCGCCCGGGCCCGCGCCGTGTAGTAAGCCCCCCAGCGGTGGGTAACCGCTAGCACCTGGGCGTCGGGGGCGATGTTGCGCATGTCGGAGTGGTAGGCAATGGCCAGTTTGCCGCGCTCTTGGGCGGCCACCATGACGGCAGAAGAACCGGTGTGAAACGCCATCACGTCGGCCCCCTGGTTGAACAGCGTCATGGCCGCGTCACGTTCACGCGCGGGGTCGAACCAGGTGTTGAGCCAAATCACTTTGACCTCGGCCTTGGGGTTGACGGAGCGCATGCCCAGCGCAAAAGCGTTGATGCCCTGCAACACCTCGGGAATAGGAAAGCCTGCCACATAACCCGCCACGTTGGACGTGGTCATACGCCCCGCCGCAATACCGGCCAGGTAGCGGCCTTCGTAATAACGGGCATTGGCCACGGCCACATTGGGCGCGGTCTTGTAGCCGGTAATGGACTCAAATTTGACGTTCGGAAATTCTTGGGCCACTTTGAGCGTGGGCTCCATGTAACCAAAGCTGGGCGTGAAGATGAGCTGATGGCCGGTGGCGGCCAGGTCGCGGATCACGCGCTCAGCGTCTGCGCCCTCGGCCACGTTCTCGACATAAGTTGTTTTTACCTGGTCACCCAAGGCGGCCTGTACGGCTTTACGCCCTTCTTCATGCTGGCGCACCCAACCGGCATCGGTCAACGGCGCCACGTATAAAAAGCCAATTTTGAGCGGCGCTGTAGCGGCTGTAGGTGCAGGTACCGGGGCTTGGGTTGGGGCTTTGGTTTGGGAAAAAACGGGAGAAATAAAACAAGCGGCCACTAGCGTAGCTACGAGGTTTTTGTACATGGTAGTCCTCTACATGGCTCCGAAACACAAAAGGCAAAGCCCGCCGGAGCAGCGGGCCTTGGGGGTATTTTAGCGGCAAGTTGCCAGCCAACCAAGCCCGTGGCCTGACCTGACTTTGCCAAGTAAGACTGCAAAAAAAGGCCGCCCAAGGGCGGCCTGTTCTTACCAGCGCAGCAATTACTTGCTGCCTGGCACCTTGCCTTCAACGCCTTTGACGTAGAAGTTCAGGCCACCGAGGAACTTGTCATCGGCCACAGCATCTTTAGCGACCTGCACCTTGCCTTTGTTATCGGTGATCGGGCCTTTCCAGATGACGAAAGTGCCATCGGCCAGGCCTTTTTTCACTTCTTCCACTTTGGCTTTGGTCTCAGCAGGCACGTCTTCGGCGATAGACACGATGTCAATCGCGCCTTCTTTCACGCCCCACCAGGAACCGGTGCCGCCGGTCCATTTGCCGTCCAGGGCTTCCTGGGTGGACTTGATGTAGTACGGACCCCAGTTGATCACGGCAGAAGCCAAGTGGGCTTTGGGGCCGTAGGCGGTCATGTCGGAATCCCAACCGAAAGCGCGCTTGCCCTTGGCTTCAGCGGTTTTCAGCACGGCTGGGGAGTCGGTATTCTGGAACAGCACGTCAGCGCCGCCGTTGATCAGCGACGTGGCTGCTTCAGTTTCTTTGGGTGGGTTGAACCACTCATTGACCCACACCACTTTGGTCTTGACCTTGGGGTTGCTCGATTGCGCGCCCAGGGTGAAGGCGTTGATGTTACGAACCACTTCAGGAATTGGCACCGAAGCCACCACGCCCAGGGTGTTGGACTTGGTCATCTTGCCGGCGATCACACCGGCCATGTACGCGCCTTCGTAGGTGCGGCTGTCGTAGGTGCGCATGTTCTCGGCTTGTTTGTAGCCGGTGGCATGTTCAAACTTGACATCTTTGGTGTCGGCTGCCACTTTGAGCATGGGCTCCATGTAACCAAAGGTGGTGCCGAAAATCAGCTTGTTGCCCTGACCTGCCAGGTCGCGAATCACGCGCTCGGCGTCAGCAGACTCAGGCACGTTCTCAACGAATGAGGTCGTGATCTTGTCGCCAAACTCTTTTTCCAGGGCTTTGCGGGCGTTGTCATGCGCAAAGGTCCAGCCACCATCACCCACAGGGCCAACGTAAGCGAACGCGATTTTCAAGGGTTCAGGTTTGGCAACTGCGGCAGAAGCTGCGGCTGCAGGCGCTGCTTCTTCTTTCTTGCCGCATCCCACCAGCGCGGCGGCAGCCACGGCGGTAAGTGCTGCTATTTTCAGCAGTGAACGTTTTTGCAGGTCGGTCATGTCAATTCCTTCTTGGATGGGGTGGGACAGGGTTGGAAATGGATCGGGAAAACTTGGAGATTATGAACCGGAAAACAGCTCAGGCTCCGGGATAAAAAGGCTTGCCAATGGAGGCCGGCATATTGATACGGATCCACTGCGGATTACGGGAAATGAGAGCCAGCACCACGATGGTGGCCACATAGGGCAGCATGGCCAGGAACTGGCTAGGCACATCCACCCCATTGCCTTGCAGGTGAAACTGCAGCATGGTGACGCCGCCAAACAGGTACGCCCCCAGCAGCACCCGGGCCGGACGCCAGGTGGCAAACGTGGTTAGCGCCAGGGCAATCCAACCCTTGCCCGCCACCATGCCCTCCACCCACAAGGGCGTGTACACAATGGAAATGTAGGCCCCCGACAGCCCGCACAGCGCACCGCCAGCGACCACCGCCATGAGACGGATGCGGCGCACCGGGTAACCCAGGGCATGAGCCGACTCCGGGCTTTCACCCACGCTGCGCAACACCAGCCCGGCCCGCGTGCGGTACAAAAACCAGATCAGCGCCAAGGCAAACACCATGGTCAGGTACACCAGCGGATGGTGCCGAAACAAGGCCGGGCCCACCAAGGGCATGTCGGCTAGGCCGGGAATAGCAAAACTGGGACGCTCAGGAATTTTTTCTTGCACATACCTGATGCCGGCAAAGGCTGAAAAGCCCGCGCCAAACAGGCTGACCGCCAGACCGGTGGCGTACTGGTTGGTGTTAAGCCAGATCACCAGCGCGCCAAAAATCAGGGCCAACAAGGCGCCTGCGCCAATGCCGGCCACAAAACCCGCCAGGTCGCTGCCGGTCACCACCACAGCGGCAAAACCGGCAATGGCGGCGCACAGCATCATGCCCTCGGCGCCCAGGTTGACGATGCCCGCTTTCTCGTTGATCAACATGCCCAAAGAGGCCAGGGCCAACACGGTGCCCGCATTGAGCGTGGCGGCAATCAGCAGTGCGTAGGATTCCATTATTTCTTCCACTTCAAGCGGTAATTCACCAGCGTGTCGCACGCCAGCAAGGTAAACAGCAGCAGGCCCTGGAACACGCCCGTCAGCGATTTAGGCAGGCCCAGGCGGGACTGCGCCAACTCACCGCCAATGTAGAACATGCTCATCAAAATAGCCGAGAACACCATGCCCACCGGGTGCAAGCGCCCAACGTAAGCCACGATGATGGCGGCAAAACCGTAACCCGCCGGCACATACGGGGTGAGCTGGCCAATTGGGCCGGCTACTTCCAAACCCCCGGCCAGACCGGCCATGCCGCCCGACACCAGCAGGGCCACCCACAAGGCACGGCGTGAAGAAAAACCGGCATAACGCGCCGCGGCTGGCGCCAGACCGCCCACCTGCTGAGCAAAACCAGCGCGGGTGCGAAACAGAAAAATCCAGGTGCCTATGACGCCCAGCAGCGCCAAAAACACGCCAATGCTGACGCGTGACCCACTGAACAGGCGCGGTATGCGCGTGGCCAGATCAAAGGTTTTGGTTTGTGGAAAGTTGTAGCCCTGCGGGTCTTTCCAGGGACCGGAGACCACAAAATTGAGCAGCAGCACGGCCACGTAGACCAGCATCAGGCTGACCAAAATTTCATTGGCATTGAAGCGGTCACGCAGCCAGGCGGTCAGGCCGCCCCACACCATGCCGCCGAGCACGCCGGCCAGCATCACCGCCAACACAATCCAGCGGCCGGTGCTGGCGTCGGCCAACAAAGCCACACCGCTGGCGGCCATGGCGCCCATCACATACTGGCCTTCAGCGCCAATGTTCCAGACGTTGGAGCGAAAACACACTGCCAGTCCCAGGGCGATCAGCAACAAGGGCGTGGCCTTGACGGCAAGTTCGCCCAGGGCGTAAGCGCTCTTCAACGGGTCCCAAAAAAACACCCGCAAACCACTGACCGGGTCTTTGCCCAGCGCCACAAACAGCGCCACGCCAATCAGCACGGTAATGAATAAAGCCAGCAGGGGGGAGGCGTAGCTCCAAACGGCCGAGGGTTGGGGCCGGGCTTCGAGCTTAAGCATGCGACACCTCGGTGCTGGTCCAGAGTCCGCTCATCCATTCCCCTATTTTTTCTATCGTGGCGTCAGCCACCGGCACCGACGGCGACAAGCGGCCGCGTGCAATGACGTGCAGGCGGTCGCTGACTTCAAACAATTCGTCCAGCTCTTCGCTCACCACCAGCACGGCACAACCGGCATCGCGCAGGGCCAGAATTTCGCCCCGAATTTGCGCTGCCGCCCCCACGTCCACACCCCACGTGGGTTGCGACACGATGAAGAGCTTGGGCGCAGCATCAATCTCGCGCCCGACGATGAATTTTTGCAAATTGCCACCCGAGAGCGAGCGCGCCGCCGAGCGCGGGCCACCGGCCTTGACGTTGAAGCGCTTGATGATGGAGGCGGCGTGCGCCTCGAGTTGCTTGACCTTGATCCAGCCACCCGCAAAGCCGGGGGCTGTGATGGATTCATTGCGTGTGAGCAACAGGTTGTGTGCCAGCCCCAGCGTGGGCACGGCGCCGCGCCCCAGACGCTCTTCGGGCACAAAATGCAAACCCAGCTTGCGCCTGGCGCCCGGGTGAAGGCCCGACACATCGGCAGTGCCCATAGCGATTGATCCGGGTTGGGCACGAACGTCTTCGCCCGACAAGGCGTAGAGCAACTCTTTCTGGCCATTGCCCGAGACCCCGGCAATGCCCACTACCTCACCGGCGCGAACCTCCAGAGAAATGGCGTCAAGGTCGACACCAAATTGATCTTCACGCGCAAGCTTTAAATCCATCACGCGCAGCACGGCCGCACCGGGCTGGCGCGCATGGTGTTGCAGCTGCGGCGGCTCCGAGCCAATCATCAGGCGCGACAGCGAGGCATTCGACTCCTCGGACGGGTTGCAGACCCCGGTGACCTTGCCGCCGCGCAACACGGTACAGGCGGTGCAGAGTTCACGAATTTCATGGAGCTTGTGGCTGATGTACAAAATACTGCAGCCTTCAGAGGCCAGTTTTTTCAGCACCACAAAGAGTTTTTCAACGGCTTGCGGCGTCAGCACCGAGGTCGGCTCGTCCAGTATCAGCAGCTGCGGGTTGGTCAACAAGGCGCGG
>JBIKZP010000134.1:0-6197 GCA_044354655.1 Rhodoferax sp.
GTCTTGCACGTTTTGCAAGCTGGCCTGGGGCGCCAGTTCCACATAGACCAGGTGCTGTGGCGCGCCATGTTCGCCCCGGTACTGGCCGGCCAACGCGTCCTTGACACCCGGCACGCGCGCGGCCGCTGCCGTGTGGTGCAGGCTGATGCCCGGGTGCCGGTGAAAGCGGGTGTGACCCTGCGGAATGAGCATTTCAAAAGCCCCGCGCAGCACGCTCAGCACGCCGGGCTCCCAGCCTGCGGCCACCACGGCGGCGACGTGGTGTTTGTCGGCCGCCAGGTGCAAAGCCGCATGGTGTTCACGCAAGGCCTGGTCTTCAAAACTGGCGCACTCCACCACCGGCATGCGCGCCTGCAACAGTTCACGCGCCACGCCCAGCACGTCTTGCGCCGGCACGCACACCAGTGCCACGCGGGCCAGCGGCAGCTCGCTGATGTGGGTGACCGCCGGGTAAGGCTGCAGGTGCGCCGGCATCACCCCGCGCGTGTCGGCACGGCGCACGATACCGGCCAGCGCCAGCTGTTCGCTGGCCAGCAAGGCCTCGGCACAGGCGCGCCCCAACTGGCCCAAACCCACCACCGCCACTTGCAACTTGGGCGCGGGTTCGGGTGTCGCAGCTACCGTCCCGGCGTGAGGGCGTGTCATACCGGCTCATCTTTCGTCTGCGGCTTTTTCTCGAGCGCTTGGGCATGGGCTTTGCGGATTTCGCGCAAGGCCAGCACGCGTGCTGCCACCAAGTGGTTCAGGCTGCCCGGCGGGTAGCTGCCGTCAGGCAACAACGCCCCCGCCTCTAGCCCGGTGAGCAGGGCGATGGCTTGGTCCACCTGGGCGACCGCGTAAATATGAAATTGCCCGGCCTGCGCTGCGGCCACCACGTCGTGTCGCAGCATCAAGTGCTTGACGTTAGCAGCCGGTATCAGCACGCCCTGGCTACCACTTAAGCCGCGCTGCTGGCAAACGTCAAAGAAGCCTTCAATCTTTTCATTGACCGCGCCAATCGCCTGCACCTGGCCCTTCTGGTTGATGGAGCCGGTCACCGCCAGCGACTGCTTGATAGGCACTTGCGCCAGACTCGACAGCAGCGCACAGAGCTCGGCCAGCGAGGCGCTGTCACCATCAATTTGGCCATACGACTGCTCAAACACCAGACTGGCAGCCAGCGCCAGCGGCTGGTTGCGCGCATAGCGGTCGGCCAGGAAGGACGACAGAATCAACACGCCCTTGGAGTGAATGGCGCCCGATAGTTTCACCTCACGCTCAATGTTGACCATCTCGCCCTCACCCAGGCGGCAAGTGGCGGTGATACGCGCGGGCTGGGCAAACATGAACTCGCCCAGGCTGATGACCGACAGCGCATTGATCTGCCCCACCACCTCACCCTGCGTATCAATCAGCAAGGTGCCGCGCTGAATGGCTTCAAGCAACTGGCCGTGCAGCCGGTTACTGCGGTGCACCTGGGTCTCAATGGCTTGTTGCACGTCTACCGGCGCTACCGCCAGGCGGCCGGACTGGCGCGCCCAGTAGTCGGCCTCTTGCAACAGGTCGGCCAGGCTGCGCATGTGGGTGGACAGGCGCTCGGCATCGCCGGCCAAGCGGGCGCTGTGCTCAATGACGCGCGCCACGGCAGGCGCGTCCAGCGGCAGCAACTTTTCTTGGCGGGTCAGCGTGGCCACCAGGCGGGCGTACAGCTGGTGGTTATCGGGCGTGCGCACCACGCGGTCTTCAAAATCGGCCGCCACCTTGAACAACTCCAAGAAGTCGGGGTCGTACTGCTGCAGCAGGTAATACAGCAGTGGGTCGCCAAACAAGATGATCTTCACGTCCAGCGCCATGGGCTCGGGCTCCAGCGACACGGTGCTCACCAGGCTGTACATCTGGCCCAGCGATTCAATGCGAATCTCGCGTGATTGCAAAGCGCGCTTGAGCCCATCCCAGGCAAACGGTTGCAGCAAAACCTTGCGTGCATCCAGCAACAAATAGCCGCCGTTGGCGCGGTGCAAGGCGCCGGGTTTGATGAGGGTGAAGTCGGTCACCAGCGCGCCGAGTTGCGCCACATGCTCCACCCGGCCCACCAGGTTGCTGTAGGTGGGGTTGTCTTCGGTCACGACCGGTGCGCCGGCGTGCTCGCCGTTGGTCACCAGCACATTGACCTGGTAGCGGTTGAAGGTTTCACGCGTGACGATGTTCAGGCCGGCGATGGTGCTGGTCTCTTGCGGCTTGCGAAAGTCGTCGGCGTTTTCCACCATGTCTTGCTGCACCACGTCCAGGTGGGTCAGCACGGCGGGCAGGTCGGCAAAGCGGGGGCGAAGTTCGTCAATCACGTGCTGCACGGCCGACAAGGTGGTTGCGCGGTTGAGCTGTTTGATGCGCTCGCTGCGCTCCTTGGACCACTGCGGCACATGGCTCAAAATGGTTTCCAGTTGTTCTTGCAAGGCCGTGATGTGCTGGGTAATGCGGGTGCGCTCTTCTTGCGGCATCTTGGCAAAGTCTTCAGGCGCCACCACCTCGTGGTTGCGCACCGGTGCAAAGGCAAAGCCGCCGGGCGTTCGCAGCAACACGGTCTGATGTTGGGCGGCCTCTTCGCCCAACGCTTTGAAGGCGCGTTCCTGCTGCTGGCTGTATTCGTCTTGAATCGCCCCAGCCTTGGCGCGGTATTCATCGCTTTCAAACAAGGCCGGAATAGCGGTGCGCAAATAGTCCACCAACTTCGCCATCTCGCGGCGCAGTTCGGCACCCCGGCCCAAGGGCAGGCGCAAGGCCTGCGGCTTGTGCGGTTGGCTGAAATTGTTGAGGTAGCACCAGTCAGCCGATTCATGCGCCAGGCCTGCCTGACTGGCCAGAAACTGGCGCACCAGCGTGCGCTTGCCCATGCCGGGAGGCCCCAGCACAAAGGTGTTGTAGCCCGAATGGCGAATGCCGGCGCCAAAGCGCACGGCGTCCATCGCGCGGGTCTGGCCCATCAGTTCGCCCAGGCTTTCCAGCTCGGCGGTGGTGCCGAAGCTGAACTGTGCCGGGTCGCAGCGCTGGTGCAGCTGGCTCGTGCCTAAGGGACTGACCGCACCGTTTGGGCTTGCCGGGTCGAGGAGAAAAAGGGGATTAACGGGATTAAGGGGCGTGGTCATCCGTCGCTACGAGTTGGCTGGGCTTAAACCCCGGCCTGCTCACCGGGAACTGAAAGCCACTCTACGACGTTGACCTGGGTTAAGGCTTGATATTTCGCAGCCAGCGCAGCGCAGCCGCCGCCGCCGCCGCCAAAGACTTAGTACGGTGCGCGCGTGAGCTTGCCGCAGTAGCCCTTGATGATGTCGACCTTGCGGTCGCCCTTGAAGGTGACGGTCTGGATGAATTTGCCGTCCTTGCGGTCCAGCGTGAACTGCTCGCCAATCACCATCTCGCCAAAGCGCTCGAACATGGCGGGGCGGCTGACCACGGCCTTGCTGCCCTGCATCACCAACGCGCCCTTGCGCGACTCGGAGATAGAGAAGTCACCTTGGTACCAGCCATTGAGGTTCTTGAAATCAAGCCCGGCAATCAGGGTTTCGGTGTGCACCTTGGGCGGCGTGTCCAGGCTGTTGACGGGCATGGACACGGCCACTTCGCAAATCAGGGTGATGGCCTCTTCATCGGCATTTTTCAGGTCCATCTTGAGCTGCTGTGCGGCGGTGAGTTTGGGCACGATGCCAAACTGCACCCAACCCAACTCATAGCCCAACAAGCCCGCCGCTGCGCACACGGCCAGACTGGCCACGACGGAGACAAGACCTACTGTAGATTTTTCCATGACGATACTTCCTTGTTGTGACCCGCTTGCAGCGCTGTTCTGCAGGTAAAGCATCATAAACCGGCCCACAGCCAGGGCCAAGCCAGCCCCCCTACAATTTCAGCCATGAACTCACCCACCCTTACTGTTGATGTGGTCTCCGACGTGGTCTGCCCCTGGTGCTACATCGGCAAACGCAAACTCGAAGCCGCACTGGCCCTGCCCGAAGCCGCCGACCTGCCCAACATCGTGTTGCGCTGGCACCCGTTTCAACTCAACCCCGACATGCCTGAGCAGGGTGTGCCACGAAAGCAGTATCTGGAAGACAAGTTTGGCGGCGCGCAGCGGGCCGCAGAAATTTATGAGCGGGTGCGCGCGGCCGGCCATGCCGTGGGACTGACGTTGAACATTGACGGCATTACCCGCCAGCCCAACACGCTGGCGGCACACGCGCTGATTGCCTTTGCCCAGCTCGGCGACGCTGACGGCAGCGAGATCAAAGAGCGCGTTCTCAAGGCCTATTTTGTGGAAAACCGTTTCATTGGCAGCCCCGACGTGCTGGCCGCCATTGCCGAAGAAGCCGGGCTCAACGGCGGCGATGCCTATGCCTTTGTGACCGACCCCGACCAATTGGAGGCGGTGGCCCAGGCCGACGCGCAGATGCGCCAGATGGGCATCAGCGGTGTGCCGTTTTTTATCTTCAACCAAAAGGTGGCGGTGTCTGGTGCGCAAGACCCGGCCACCTTGCTGGCCGCCATGCAGCAGGCCGTGGCGGCTTAGGTCTCAGCCCGGTGACCCAGCGGCGTGCATTGGTAATGCGCCGCGTCAAAACGCCGCGTTTTCAACCAGTACTGCCAGGTGAAGCCCGGCCACAACAGGTCAATCTGACCGCGCTCGTTTTGGTACCAACTGTGGCAACCCGAGGACCACACGGTGCGCTTCATCTGCTGCTGCACAACCGCATAGCTGCGTTGCTGCACATCGGCCTTCAAGGCAACAACCCCGCACTGCTGCGCCTTTAAGTGCTGCAGTGCGCCCACCAGGTAGTTCACCTGCGCCTCGATCATGAAAATAATGGAGTTGTGGCCCAGCCCGGTATTGGGCCCCACCAGCATAAATAAGTTGGGAAAACCCGCCACCGTGATGCCCAACTGAGTGGCTGCACTTTGTTCGCGCCACAAGGCCGCAAGCTCTAGCGGCGCGGTCTGTCCGGGTGGCACTTCGCCCCATACCTGCAAAGGGGTTACCAACTCAGCGGCTTTGAAGCCGGTGCCCCAAATAATCACATCACACGGGTGCAGCGTGCCATCGGCACTCACCAGGCCTTCAGGGCGCACCGCGGCAACGGCCTGCGTCACCAGTCGCACGTTGTCGCGCTGCAAAGCCGGGTGCCAGGTATTAGAGATCAGCAGGCGTTTGCAGCCAGGGTTGAAGTTGGGGGTGAGCGCGGCGCGCAGGGCCGCATCGGGCACCTGAGCTTTGAGGTGGCGACCGGCCATGCGGCGCAGCGTGTTTTGCACCCAGGCCGCACCCATGAAACCCATGCCCACCAGCTCATTGAACCAGTACACCCGCCAGCGGCTCAAGCGCTGCACACCCGGCACATGCTGAAACACCCAGCGTTTGAAGCGCCCATACGGCACATCGTCACGCGGCAACACCCACGCCGGCGTGCGCTGAAACACCGTCAGCTGCGCAGCCAGCGGCGCTATCTCGGGCACGATCTGCACCGCGCTGGCGCCCGTACCCACCACCGCCACGCGCCGGCCCGTTAAAGGAATGTCAGCCCGCCACTTGTTGGAGTGAAACGCCACACCCGCAAAAGTGTCCAAGCCCGGCACCTGGGGAATGAGCGGCTTGTTCAACGGCCCGGTGGCCAACACCACGTGGCGGGCCAGCACCGGCGCTTGTCCTGCTCGCTCAATTTGCCAATGCTGCTGCTGGGGCAGCCAGCGCAAGGACTGCACCTCGCTGTTGAATGCAATGAGCGGGCGCAGCCGGTATTTGTCCACCACGCGCAAGATGTAATCTTGAATTTCCTGCTGCTGCGGATAAGGCCGGCTCCAAGCCTGGTTGGGCTCAAATGAAAACGAATACAGGTGCGAGGGCACGTCGCAGGCGCAGCCGGGATACACGTTGTCGCGCCAGGTTCCGCCCACTTGCGCGCCGCGCTCCAGAATCATCACCGAGGTGTGACCGGCTTGCTGCAAGCGAATGGCGGCGCACAAACCACCCAAGCCGGCGCCGACAATAGCTACTTCTACTTTTTTCATGGCGGCACGGTAGCACAATGGCCACCCAAGCACTTAGCCCTACCCCGCCCCTTCCCACCATGCGACAACGTAAAGACCACCTCGATTGGCTGGCCATTGGCCTACTGCTGTTTTGCTGCCTGATCTGGGGCGGCCAGCAGGTGCTGGCCAAAGCCACGCTGTCC
>JBIKZP010000135.1:0-6190 GCA_044354655.1 Rhodoferax sp.
TTCACCACCACGCGGGCCGGTGGCTCGCCGGGTTTGACGTCAATGTTCTCAATCATGCTCATGAAACTGACGCGCTGGCTGCTGTCTTGCGGGGCGCGAACGAGGATGGAGACGCCGTCAAGCGCCTGCGCCACGTCGGCGCCAAATTTTTCGTTGATGGCTTTGATGATGCCCGAGGCCGTGGTGAAATCGCCCTGGCGAACGTTCAGCAGCACGTGTTCAGACTTGTCAAAAGGGTTCTCCACCACTTTTTCAACGCTGGCACCGCTGGGTATGCGCGAAGCCGTGGTCACGCCCACAAACACTTTGGAGCCCGCCGCACCAGCATCAATCCCGGTGGCGGGCACAGCGCCTTGGGCAATGGCGTAAATTTCACCATCCACACCGCGCAAACTCGTCAGCAGCAAGGTGCCGCCGCGCAGGTTGGAGGCCTTGCCAATGGCTGAAATATTGATGTCAATGCGCTGGCCAGGCTTGGCCATGCCGGGCAATTCAGCCGTCACCATGACGGCGGCCACGTTTTTCACATCGATCTTGCCGCTGCTGGTGGCGGTTTCAAAGTCAGACAGCGGACCTTCCTGGTTGACGCCTAAACGGCTCAGCAGCGTCTTGATACTTTGCGTGGTGAAGGACAGGTCAGAGCCATCGCCCGTGCCTTGCAGGCCCACCACCAAACCGTAGCCAATCAACTGGTTGCTGCGCATGGCGGCCACCGTGGTCAGGTCTTTTACCCGGTCGGCATGCGCCCAGGGGGCGGCCAGCGCGAGCAAAAGCGTCAACGACGTCAGGAGCCAAGTTTTCATGGTCATTATGAGTAATCGGTTAGAAAGGCCAAAGCTTGAGCAAACCGCTGGTGCCCCAGCCGGCGCGGCTGGCCGCTGCCAGGTCACCGGTGCCACGGTAAGAAATTTGTGCATTGGCCAGACGGCGTGATTGCACGGTGTTGTTGGGCGCAATATCGTCAGGGCGCACAATGCCTGCCACCTGAATGATCTCGGACCCTTCAGTCAAAGCCAATTGCTTTTCGCCGCGCAACACCAGGTTGCCGTTGGCCATGACACTCACCACCGACACGGCCACCGAGCCCGTCAAGCTGGCGGTTTGGTCAGCGGTGCCAGAGCCTTTGTTGTCAATGGAGCCGCCAGAGACATTGGCGCCTTTGAAGATGCCACCGGTCTTGTTCATCAAGGTCTGCAAGCCGGGCACCACATCGTTGCTAGAGGTACGGCTGACGTTGCCGCTCTGGGTCCGTGCGGCCTGGGTCGATTCGTTGAGCAAGACGGTGATGACATCGCCCACCTGGAAATTGCGGCCACGGCCAAAAAAGCTGTCGCCTTGCTTGGCCACATAAATAGCGCCAGTGGCCAGCTTGGCCGGTTCCTGGGCTACAGGGTAAACAGGCGAGAAATCTGGCGTATGCACCAGCGGCGCGGGTGGCAGCACGCTGCAACCAGTGCACAAGGCCACGAGCAAGGCAAGTCCGGGCAGAGCGAATTTCATGCGGATCCCTTACATGTTCTGGTTGATGTACTTCAGCATGCCGTCTACCGCAGAGATCGCCTTGGAGTTGATCTCGTAGGCGCGCTGGGTTTCAATCATGTTGACCATTTCTTCCACCACATTGACGTTGGACGCCTCCAAAGTGGCTTGCATCAACGTGCCCGCGCCGCCTTGGCCAGGTTGCACCACTTGCGGCGCACCGCTGGCGGGGGACTCTTTCAAGAGGTTTTGCCCCATGGACTGCAGGCCGCTTGGGTTGACAAAACGGGCAATCTGCAACTGTCCGAGGTTTTGCTGGCCGCCAGCGGCCAACTCGATAGATACCGTACCGTCGCGTCCAAAGGTGATGCTGGATGCGGTGTTGGGTACGGTAATAGGGGGCTGCAGCAAGGCGCCGCTAGAGGTCACAATTTGACCGGTAGCAGACAGTTTGAAGTTGCCGTCGCGGGTGTAGGCAATGGTGCCATCGGCCTGTGCCACCTGAAAATAACCTTCACCGCTGATCGCCATGTCCAGCGGGTTCTGGGTGTTCACCATATTGCCTTGGGCATGCAATTTTTCTGTAGCGACCACGCGCACACCGGTACCCAGCATCAGGCCGGTGGGGGCTTGGGAATTGGCATCGGTCTGCCCGCCCGCCTGGCGAATGTTCTGGTACAGCAAGTCTTCAAATACCGCGCGATCGCGTTTGAAGCCCGTGGTGTTCACGTTGGCCAAGTTATTCGAGATCACATTCATACGTGTCTGCTGAGCATCCAGACCCGTTTTTGCTACCCACATCGATGCATCCATCGTTAGCTCCTAGTTATCAGTGCGTTGAATTGACGCAACCGTGTTAATTCGATGAGAAGGCAGTCCAGGCGCATCACGCGCCCTTCATCATGCTGGCACCGGCTTCATCGGCGTCTTTACTTTGTTTGATGATGTTGACCTGCTGCTCAAACGAGCGGCTTTGCTCCAACAGTTTCACCATCACCTCAATCGGGTTCACGTTGCTGCCTTCGAGCGAGCGCGCCGTTAGCGTAGGCAGCACCGTACCGTTTTGAACATCCTCGCCAGGCTTGCCCACTTTTTGGAACAGGCCATCTTCACGGCGCTCCAGCGGCGATTTGCTGGCATCGCGCAGCAACATGGTGGCCACCAGTACCGGTTGCGCCACGCCGGCCTGGGCCGGGTCGGTGGCGAAAATTGCGCCTGAGTCACTGATAGAAACCATAAACCCGGGTGGAATGGTGATGTTGCCGCCGCCTTGGCTTTTCACCAGATGGCCCGCACCGTTCTCGAGTACGCCTGCAGAGTTGAGGCGCAAGTCACCACGCCGTGTGAAGGCCAGTTCGCCATTGGGGGCACTCACGCCCAGTACAGACTGGTCGTTCAGAGCCACGTCCAGCGCATTGCCGGTAGCCATGGCGGTGCCAGGCTTGAGGTTGATAAAGTCTTGCGTGAAAGCCTGGGGTTGCATGCGCGACTGAAAGCCCGGGCCTTCCACCTTGATGGTGCGCAAAGCAGCCTCAAAGCTGCGTTTGAAGCCTGGCGTGGACACGTTGGCCAGCTCATTGGTGGTCATCTGCCGGGCAGTGCGCTGCTCGTTAATGGCAGCAACCGAGTTAAAGGCTAAGCGGTCCATATCAGGCTCCCTAGGCGGTCAGGACTTAGCCAGCACGCATGTTAATGATGGCCGAGGTCATCGTGGTACTGGTCTCAATGGCTTTGGCATTGGCCTGGAAGTTACGTTGGGCGGTGATCAGATCAACCAGCTCCTGCGTCAAGTCCACGTTGGCCCGCTCGGTAGCACCGGCGCGCAAAGTACCAAAGCCGGCGCTACCCGCAGTGCCGAGAATAGGTTTACCAGAAGCCGCTGAAGCCAGAAAGCTGGAGTCACCAATCTGACGCAAGCCCACGGGGCTGGAGAAGTTGACCAGCAAAATTTTGGCCAAGGACTTTTGCGTACCGTTGGAGAAACTGGCGCTGACCAAGCCGTCATTGCCAATCGTGATACCCACCAGGTCACCCTCTGGGGCGCCGTCCTGGCCTTGCGACAACACCGCAAATGGCGATGAATACTGGGTGGAGGCGGAGTAGTCGATGTTGATCGTCAAAGCACCCTTACCACCGGCGAGGTAAACCGTTTCAAGCTGCGTACCTTCTTCGGGCGATACCAGGTTACCGCCGGTGTCAAAGGTGAGCTCGCCCTTGTCCAGGTACAGCGGCGACCAGGCGGGCAAAACGCTGAAACCGTCACCACTGGTGGTCTCTTTGCCTTCACCGTCAATGAACTTGGGCTGCAAAGCGCCACCCACCACATCTTTGTGTTGGGTCGGGTTGATCCAAGTGGAGGTGGTGCCGCGACCGGCTTCAACTTGGTCTAGACCCCAGTTGGAGCTGCCTGAAATTTTAATGAACGAGTCGGCCGATGCGGTACCGGTGGTGAACACAAAACGGCTGTTCAATTCGTCATAGCTGACTTTGACGCCGTTGACCGTCACGGGTGATCCGTCGGTGTTGCTGGCCAGGGCGTTAATGCCTTTTTGCAGCTTGGACATGAAGGAGGCGAGCGAATAGTCGGAGCCGGTAGGAATAACCACCGTGCCTTTGACGCCGTCTACCGTCACCACAAATTTGTTGTTGGTGTCATCTACCGCAAAGTTGTTGCTGATGTTCACGGTAGGTGTGGTGCCCACGGCCACGGCGGGGGTAGACGAGATACCGCGCTTGGCAATAGCGGAGGTCGATACGGCTTGGTCGCTCAGACCCAACAAGGTTTTGCCTAAGGCATTGGTGCTAGAGACTGCCAAACTCGATCGGTCACCTGTCGTGCCCGATCGCAGGGAAAACGTTTTGTTCACCGAGTCGTAGGTCATTTCCATGCCGAAGCGCTGCTCGGCACTAAGGCGCAAAGATGTATTTCCATTAGGAAGAACTTTGGCAGCGTAATGCCCGGCTTCGTCCAAGGTCACAGCGGTGCTGGTCAGACCCAGCACATCATTTTTAATCGGCGAGCCTGAGACGCTGCCGGATTTCAAGGTAATGGTGCTGGTGCCATCCACAAATTTGAAGCCCTGAGTGGCGTAGTCATAGCTCACTTTAAGCGTGTTGCTGGCGCCACCCAAACCTGTTGCAGTGAGATCAAGTTGTGCTTGAATGGCGGTCACTGCTTCTTCTATCGTGACCTTGGTCACATCGGTGAAGCTGGCAGAAGGAATAGTGACGGTGATGGGGGTTGGCACACCGGCAACTGCCACTCGAGAGTCGGTCAGTTCAAAGGTACGGCTGCTGGCATCGGTAAAGTCAAAAGCCGTTTCATCACCAAACTTGCGGTTCAGGAAGTTGGTCACTTCAGAGGCAATGTTGGCACCGGTCAGGGCCAGGTCCGAGCTGGCCAGTGAGCTCAGGTCCACCGTGATGGGGTTGCCGGTGCCGTCGATATCGAGCTTGAACAGGCTGCTCAGCAAGGCTTTGTTGGCAGCAGACATGCCACTGAATTTCTCTGCACCTGAAAAATCAAATTCTGTAACAGCTGCGCCCGTTGCCGAAGCCGGCACCGAGGTACGCGTATCGGTCAATTCATCCAGCGAGAACAGTTGGGTTTTGGCGGTGGTCAGCTCGTCCTTGACATCGTTATAGGGCTTGATCTGGCCGTACTGGTTCACATAAAGCTGTTGGCTGTTGGTGTCCGTGGCCTGAACCAGAGAAGCGTTCACCTGGTCTTCGCCCACGAACACATGGGTTTGCCATTTGTTGAATGGGCTGCTTTGGTTGGCATTGGCGGTTTTGACGTAATAAATAGTGGCCAAGTAGCCGTTGCCGCCGTTGTCATACACCGTGAACGCGGTACTCTTGTTGAAGGTGGCGGGGTTGGTGCGGTTGAAGGGATCGGTGATGACGCTGGCATCGGCCGGGAAGTTCAGACCCAGGGAAACCAATGAGGTTTGTTGCGCTTCGCCCGATGTTTTTTGCGGAATGGTCAAGACCACGCGTTCATTCACGTTCGCACTACCGGTCGAGTCAACCGTTGCTGCCATCAAGCGCTGGCCGGCGGAGTTGACCACGTTGAACTGTTCGTTCAAGAGGAAAGAGCCGTTACGGGTAAAAATTTCTTGCAAGCCGTCAGCCGAGCGCATGGGGAAGAAGCCGTCACCGGTCACTGCCAAGTCAAGTGCGTTGGAGGAGAATGAAATATTGCCCTGGCTGAACTCCTGGCTAACCTGTTTCAAGGACACACCCTGACCCACGGTACTGGAGGCTTTTTGCAGCGGCGAGGTGGCAAAAATGTCACCGAAGTCAGCGCGTGAGCGCTTGAAGCCGGTGGTGCCCACGTTGGAGATGTTGTTGCTGGTCACGCCAAGCATGGCGGTGGCAGCGTTCAGGCCGGTCAGAGAGGTATAAAAAGACATGGTGTAGGGCTCCTGGTGTCTTGGTGATTTCTGTGGGTGTTCTTATTTAGCCGCCAATGCGTGAAACATCGGCCAGATTGATGGTTCTGCCACCGGTGACGTTCAACAACATGGCTTTGTCTGCGGTTTGGCTGATACCGGTCACGGTGGCCAACGTGCTGACAGACGGGTTGGTGGTTTTGCCCTGGCTCGCAGCGGTGGCTTTGAAGCGGTAGGTGCCATCGGGCAAGGTGGTGCCGGTGTCGTCGGTACCGTTCCAGGACAAGGTCATGTCGCCCACGGTTTGTGGTCCCAAT
>JBIKZP010000136.1:0-6122 GCA_044354655.1 Rhodoferax sp.
TGCGTGCCTCGGTCAGGGTGCCGGTTTTGTCGGTACACAGCACATCCATGGCGCCCATGTCTTGAATCGCCGAGGGCCGCTTGACGATGACTTGGCGTGCAGCCATGCGCAAAGCGCCGCGCGTGAGCGTGACCGACACCACCATCGGCAACAACTCAGGTGTCAGCCCTACGGCTAGCGCCACGGCAAACATGAATGACTCCAGCAAGGGCCGCTGTAAGGCCGCATTCACCAGCAGCGTGAACAACACCAGCAAGACCGTGAGCCGCATGATGAGCATGCCAAAACGCCGGGTGCCAATTTCAAAGGCGGTGGGGGGCGCCTGTTGCGACAAGCTCAGCGCAATCTGGCCAAAGGTCGAGGCACTGCCGGTGCGCGCTATCAGCACGCGGGCCGATCCGCTCACCACCGAGCTGCCCATGAAGACGGCGCTGGGCGAATCCAGTGCAGTGGGCAATGCGGGGCTCCCCAGCGCCCACGCTGCGGCTTTCTTCTCCACCGGGTAAGGTTCGCCGGTGAGTTGCGCCTGGTTGACAAAGAAGTCATCCGCCTGGAGCACGTGGCCGTCGGCCGGTATCAGACTGCCGGCTGACAACAGCACCACGTCGCCCGGCACCAACTGGGCCACCGGCAACTCGCACGGCTGGCCGTTGCGCAGCACGCGGGCGGTTACTGCCACCTGCGAGGCCAGGTTCTGTGCGGCACGACCAGCACGGTAAGACTGCACAAAATCCAGCGTGACACTCATCAGCACAATCAGGCCAATGATGGCGGCGCCGGTGACGTCCCCCGTCAAGCCCGAGATGGCGCAGGCCGCCAGCAACACCAGTACCAGCGGGTTTTTGAAGTGCGCCAGAAACTGCACCAGCAAAGCGCGCTGCGTATCGGGCTGGAGCCGGTTGGGGCCGAAGTGCAACAGACGGGCGGCGGCATCGGCACTGCCCAGGCCCTGGGCTTGCACACAAGCTGGCGGTTCTGTCCGCGCCGAGTCTGCAGGGGTGTCATGTGGCATGCGTACCTTGGGTTGTGAAACGGCTAGGCGCATGCTGGGGCATTTTCAACAGACCACCAAGCACCAGCACCCGGTTTGTTGCGCTGGATCAGTTGCGGTCTGGGCCTGGTCGTGAACCTGTGCCTGTGCCTGAACCTGCGCTAAGCCAGCCTTAAGACGCCAATACGCCAACATGCCGTCGTGGTGCTGGGTGGCGCGCCACATGCGCTGATTTCGCCGACACTAGCCACTCACTTTCTTTAATACCCCACTGCATGAAATTCACCGATCTGGCCGACGACAGCGAAGACACCGAACACACGCCCGCCGAGCGCAGCGCGGCGGCTTCGCGCAGCACCTGGGTGAGCGTGGTGGTGAATCTGGTGCTGACCATCAGCCAGATTACGGCGGGCGTGCTGGCCAAGTCGCAGGGTCTGATTGCTGACGGCATTCATTCCTTGTCTGACCTGGTGGCCGACTTTGTCGTGCTGTTTGCCAACCACCACAGCCAAAAAGACGCGGACGTGGACCACCCCTATGGCCACCAACGCTTTGAAACGGCGGCCTCGCTGGTGCTGGGCAGCTTGCTGCTGGTCGTGGGCCTGGGCATGTTGTGGTCGGCCGCGCGCAAGTTGGAATCGCCCGAGACCATTGCCACCGTCCACGTGATGGCACTGTGGGTGGTCGGCGGGGCGCTGGCGGCCAAGGAACTGCTGTTTCGCTACATGCTGAGTGTGGCCAAGCGCGTTAAATCAGGCATGCTGGTGGCCAATGCCTGGCATGCGCGCTCTGACGCAGCCTCTTCGTTGGTGGTGGGCGTGGGCATCATCGGCAACCTGGCGGGCTACCCCATTCTGGACCCGATTGCCGCACTGATCGTGGGCTTCATGATTGGCAAAATGGGCTGGAGCTTTGCCTGGGACGCGCTGCACGACCTGATGGACCGCGCGGTAGACGAAGAAGAAGTGGCCGCCATTCGCCAAACGCTGGTGCAAACACCGGGCGTCAGCGGCGTGCACGATGTGCGCACCCGCAAGATGGGCGACATGGTGGTGGTGGACGCGCACATTGAAGTCGACGCCACCCTGAGCGTGGAGGCCGGCCACGACATTGCCGTGATGGCGCGCCAGCGTGTGCTGCAACGCCACCGTGTGCTCAACCTGATGACCCATGTGGACCCCTGGCGCCGCCCCGACCTGGACCATGCCCGCGTGGCGCCGCTGCTGAACATCAACGGCACGTCTGAAGCCCATCAAGCGCCCCAGCCATGACCGAATTTTCAACCCTGCTGCAACAAGGCGCAGCCAATGCGTGGCTGTTTATTCCCAGCGCCATTCTGTTGGGTGCTTTGCACGGGCTGGAGCCCGGCCACTCCAAAACCATGATGGCCGCCTTCATCATTGCCGTGCGCGGCACGGTGGGCCAGGCGGTGCTGCTGGGACTGGCAGCCACCGTCTCACACACCGCCGTGGTGTGGGTCGTGGCGTTGACCGGCCTGTACTTTGGCAGCCAGTGGTCGCAAGGCAGCGAGGCCTATTTGCAAGTCGTCTCAGCCGTGTTGATGGCCGCCGTGGCCTTGTGGATGATCTGGCGTACCTGGCAAGAGGGACAGGCGGCGCATGCGCATGATCATGCGCACCACGACCACGACCACGATCACAACCATGACCACGCGCATCACCATGAACACCACGGGCATGCGCCCAAGCCTGCGGCCAACGCCCAGGCACTGACACAGTCTGCCACCGACTACCAAGACGCCCACGAACTGGCTCACGCGCGCGACATTGAGCGCCGCTTTGCCAACCGCCAGGTCAGCACCGGCCAGATTGTGTTGTTTGGCCTGACCGGCGGGCTCATTCCCTGCCCGGCGTCCATCACCGTGCTCCTGCTGTGCCTGCAATTGAAGCAAGTGGCGCTAGGCGCCACGCTGGTGCTGAGCTTTAGCCTGGGGCTGGCGCTCACCATGGTGACCACCGGTGCGCTGGCGGCCTTGAGCGTGCGCCATGTGTCGCAGCGTTGGAGCGGCTTTGGCCACCTGGCGCGCAAGGCGCCGTACCTCTCGGGCGGCTTGATTTTGCTGGTGAGCTTGTATGTTGGCCTAGAAGGCTGGCGGGCCTGGCCTTGAGACAATTTGCGTTTCAGTTTGGTTAAAAACTGTTGTTTCATACAGTACCATCGCCCCATGGCCAAAGAAAAAACAAACTACGTCTGCTCTGAATGCGGCGGCATCAGCCCCAAGTGGCTGGGCAAATGCCCGGCGTGCAACGCCTGGAACACCCTGGTGGAATCCGTTGCGGAGAGCCACGCCCCCACCAAAAACCGCTTTGCCGCGCTGGCTAAAACGGCTGAAGTCACCACCCTGGGTGACATCGACGCGGTCGACATGGCGCGCACACCCACCGGCCATGAAGAGCTGGACCGGGTGCTGGGCGGCGGCATGGTGGAAGGCGGCGTGGTGCTGATTGGCGGCGACCCCGGCATCGGCAAATCCACGCTGTTGCTGCAAGCGCTTGATTCGCTACAACGCAGCGGGCAAAGTACCTTGTACGTTACCGGTGAAGAAAGTGGCGCGCAGGTGGCGCTGCGCTCACGCCGGCTGGGGCTGGACAACTCGCAGGTGAAAGTGCTGGCCGAGATTCAACTCGAAAAAATTCTCGCCACGCTCGATGCCATGCGTCCCGACATCGCGGTCATCGACTCCATTCAAACCGTTTACTCCGACCAACTCACCTCGGCCCCGGGCTCGGTGGCGCAGGTGCGCGAATGCGCCGCGCACCTCACGCGCGCGGCCAAAGCCAGCGGCGTGTGCATTGTGCTGGTGGGCCACGTCACCAAAGAAGGCGCACTGGCGGGGCCGCGCGTGCTGGAGCACATGGTCGATACGGTGCTGTACTTTGAGGGCGACACGCACAGCAGCTTTCGGCTGGTGCGCGCCATCAAAAACCGCTTTGGTGCGGTCAACGAAATCGGCGTGTTTGCCATGACCGAAAAAGGCCTCAAGGGCGTGAGCAACCCGAGCGCCATTTTCTTGAGCCAACACGCCGAGCCCGTGCCCGGCAGCTGCGTGATGGTGACGCTGGAGGGCACGCGCCCCATGCTGGTGGAGATTCAAGCCCTGGTGGACAGTGCCGGCCCTTCGCCCCGGCGCCTGAGCGTGGGGCTGGACAAAGACCGTCTAGCCATGCTGCTGGCGGTGCTGCACCGCCATGCCGGTGTGGCCTGTATGGACCAGGACGTGTTTGTCAACGCCGTAGGCGGCGTGCGCATCTCCGAACCCGCAGCCGACCTGGCAGTGATGCTGGCCATCACCTCCAGCCTGCGCGGCAAGCCCCTGCCCAAAGGCTTTTTTGCCTTTGGCGAAGTGGGCCTGGCCGGCGAGGTGCGCCCCGCCCCGCGTGGGCAAGAACGCCTGAGAGAGGCCGCCAAACTGGGCTTCACCGTGGCCGTGGTGCCCAAGGCCAACGCACCCAAAAAACCCATTGAAGGCCTGACCATTCACCCGGTGGAGCGGGTAGAACAAGCCATGGACGTGGTGCGCTCGCTGCTCTGAAGCTTCCTTCAGCCAGCACTCAGTAGCGCACCACCGACTGGTCGGCGTTCTTCACCGTGTCGCCCACCTTCAGGCCTGGGTCTTTGTCAAAGTCAAAATTCTTGTTGCTGCCGTCCGGGTAGTTCACACCCACGGTCCAGACCTTGTGGGTTTTGACTTTTTCTTCAATCTTTTTACCCGCATAAGCGCCGCCTACCGCGCCCGCAATCGTGGCCAGGTTTTTACCCGTGCCACTGCCGATCTGGCGCCCCAACAAGGCGCCCGCAGCGCCACCGGCTAGCAGGCCCAAAGGGCTGCCTTCGCCCTCTTTTTCCGTCATGCTGACCGACGCCACTTTGCCGCAGTCGGCACACGCGGGCTTGGGCGGCGCGGGGGGTTTAGGCGTGCTGGCGGCGGTGCGCAGCGCCTTGGCCTCGGCCAGGGCTTTGTCAAAGTCGGCCTTGGCATCGCGGCGGCATTGCAGCCGGGCTTGCGAGGTGGTTTCGTCATTGCACAGCAATTTGTCGCTGTCGTAACGCGTTTGGGCGTTTTTGCTGTCTATCAGGTACTGCGCTTGCGGGCTCACCGTGGCTGGTGCCTGGGCTTGTGCCCACGCCGCATCCATACTGACCATCAAAGACAAACCGGCTAGGCCAGCTATAAGCCACGCGCCCAGCGCCTGGGGCCGGCCGAAGAACAGAACTGAATGCAACATGGTGTGCTCCTGAGGGAATCAAAAACTAAGAATAGAGCCCCAGGCGCTGCAAACCAAGCCCGGTCAGCGGCGTGATTTGACCTAGCGCAAAGTCGCCACAAACAGTGCCCTGGGCACCCAGACGTTTCCGGCAAACCCTGTACTGCCTTAAGACGCTCTTAATGTGCCGAATCTACGATGAACGCTGACCTAGAACCTCAGGAGGTGTCATGTTTATTAAGCACTTTTCTCTGCGCGCACTGGCTGCAAGCTGCGTATTTCTATCCTCGCTAGGGCTGGGCTTTTCCGCACAGGCCAGCACCCCCGCTGAACAACTGGCGGGCTACACCGCGCAAGCCGGCGCTGCACCGCAAAACGCGCGTGGGCAAACGCTGTTCACCAGCAAGCATGGCAAGGACTGGAGTTGCGCGTCTTGTCACACCGCCCTGCCCACCGTAACGGGCAAGCACGCCAGCACGGCTAAGGTGATTGGGGCCCTGGCACCGGCCTTCAACCCGGAGCGCTTCACCGACGCGGCCAAAACCGAGAAATGGTTTCGCCGCAATTGCAACGACGTCATGGGCCGTGAATGCACCGCCGCTGAAAAAGCCGATGTGCTGGCCTGGCTGATCTCGCTCAAGCCTTGAGCCTTGAACCTGACCTTGGGATGTATGCCTTCTGGCCACCCCTCCATTTTGAAAGACTTGTATGACCCTCTTCACACGCATTTCACATCTCGGCCTGTTCGCCCTGGCTGGCGCCTTCAGCGTCGGCGCGTTGGCGGATTCAGCCCCGGCGCGCGTGCCCGTTTTGCCCAAGTACCAGCAAGAATGTGCGGCCTGCCACATGGCTTACCCGCCCGGCCTGTTACCGGCGGCCTCATGGCAACGGCTGATGGGTTCGCT
>JBIKZP010000137.1:0-6117 GCA_044354655.1 Rhodoferax sp.
GCTGGGTTGGTTTGCGCACCAGCGCCACCGGGTTGTTCGCATGTATGCCCCATTCCCTGCGCCCGTGATTGATGATGCTTGAGAAGTAGGCCAGTTCCCTAACCACGGTAGCTGGAGCGACTTCTGTGAGCCGAAGGTCTCGGTAATCGGCGACTTTGGCTGGGGTCAAGGCACCAATGCTGTACTTGCAAATAGGCCGCCGGCAAATGGCCCTGAGTCGTATGGAGTCCTCACGAGCGCCACGCATACTGGGCAGTACCTCGACCATGTACCGCTTGATTAACTCGCCGAGGGTGGTTTTGTTGGCTAGTGACGGGCTAGCGTAGCTCCCTTTGTCCATTTCGAACTCCACGGCCCTAGCCCACCGTTCTGCATCGACCTTAGCTTCAAAGGTTTTGACTTGGTCAGCGTAACCGTCGCGGCTGATGCGTGCTTGCCATTTGTTAGCGCGTTGGCGAAAAGATGCCATTTCCTGTACTCCGGTTGGACAGGAGTTGGACAAGCAACATGACTTAGGTGCGTTTCCCTGTTGGTTTGTTAGCGTTTACTGCCCCGCCACAAAACTCCCACTCTTGCCCCCATGCTTCTCCAGCAGCTTGCAGTCGTTGATGGTCATGCCGCGGTCTACGGCTTTGCACATGTCATACACGGTAAGCAGGGCGACTTGCACGGCGGTCAGGGCTTCCATCTCTACGCCGGTGGGGCCGACGGTTTCTACGCTGGCGGTGCAGTGCACAAAGCCTAGCCCTGGGACTTGATCTGTACCCGCATGGCGCCCGGTTTCAAATACAACCGTGACCCGGGTCAGCGCCAGCGGGTGGCACAGGGGAATCAGGTCGCTGGTTTTTTTGGCCGCCATGATGCCGGCGATGCGGGCAATGCCCAGCACGTCGCCTTTCTTGGCGGTGCCTGATTCAATCAGGGCCAGTGTGGCGGGTAGCATGTCGATGCGGCCGGCCGCCACGCCAATGCGGTGGGTGCTGGCTTTGGCCGCCACGTCTACCATGTGGGCCTGGCCCTGGGCGTCAAAATGGGTGAGAGAGCTCATGGGGAACTTCGCTACAGTTGTCGGTACAGTGGAATCAATTTTCGGCCTGAGCCGACACAAAAAAGTCAGCACAACGAAACTAAAGCTTCGCGCGAAGCATCATACGACTATGCCCATCCCTCATTTCTCGTTTACCGTCCCTGGCTTGAAGCGCCCCTGCGCGGCTTGGGCGCTGGGCTTGAGTTTGGGTCTGCTGAGTCCGCTGGCCCTGCAGGCGCAGACGGCCCAGCAAAACCAGTCCAACCAGCTTCCGGCCTTAGGCGACGGCAGCGACATGAGCACCCGGGTGGAGCGCCGTTTGGGTGACCGCATTGCCCGCGAGTTGTACCGCGATCCTGACTATCTGGACGACGCGCTCCTGGCCGAGTACGTGCAAGGCATTTGGCAACCCTTGCTGGCAGCCGCTCGGGCGCGGGGTGATTTGTCGCCCGAGTTGTCGGAGAACTTTGCCTGGGAAATTTTGCTCGGGCGTGACCGTACGGTGAACGCTTTTGCCCTGCCTGGCGGTTATTTGGGTTTGCACTTGGGCCTGCTGGCCGTGGTGAACAGCCGCGACGAGCTGGCCTCGGTGCTGGGGCATGAGCTCAGCCACGTCACGCAGCGGCACATTTCGCGCTTGTTGTCCAAACAAGGGCAGCAGTCGCCCTGGATGATTGGCGCCATGATTCTGGGCGCGCTGGCTGCCAGCAAAAACACGCAGGTGGGCAGCGCGTTGATTGTGGGTGGACAGGCCGTGGCGGTGCAAAACCAGTTAAATTTTTCCCGAGATATGGAGCGCGAGGCCGATCGCTTGGGCCTGGGTGTGATGACGCAGGCCGGTTTTGAGGTGCAGGGCTTCGTTGCCATGTTTGACAAACTGCAACAAGCCGCCCGCCACAACGACACCGGCGCTTACCCCTATTTGCGCAGCCATCCACTCACGACCGAGCGCATTGCCGACATGCAGTCGCGCCTGGCCTTTTTGCCCGCCACGCCGGCGTCGGCGCCGTCCCTGGCGCACAGCCTGATGTCCATGCGAGCGCGGGTGTTGTCCAACCCCGGTGTGGATGCCTTGCGCGGGCTGGTGCAAGAGGCCGAGGGGGCCCGGCTGGCCACGCTGCCTGAAGGGAAGCAAGCCACGGTGCTGTATGGCGCGGCGCTGGCACACACCCGGCTGCGCGACTTTGCTGGCGCGCGGGCGCAGCTGGCGCGCTTGGCGCCGTTGGTGCAGGCGGACGCTGCGGCGTCGCGCGTGGTGCGCCTGCTGGACGCCGAACAGGCACTGGTGTCCGGTGATGCAGCTCGAACCCTGCGCTTGCTCAAGCTAGACAGCTTGGCGGATGCGGCGCTCGACCGCCCGACTTTGTTGCTGCTGGCGCAAGCTGTGCTGCAAAGCAACCCGCAGGACCCAACCCAAGCCAAGGTGCAAGTGGCTGCCGTGGCACAAGCCTTGCAAGCCTGGGTGCAGACCCATGTGCATGATGCCCGCGCCTGGCAACTGCTGGCTCAAGCCTATGTCACGCAAGGGCAAGGTCTGCGCGCTATTCGGGCCGATGCCGAGGCACAGGTGGCGGTGCTGAACCTGGACGCCGCGCTAGACCGTTACAAGGCGGCGCAACAAATGGTGCGCCAAGGCGCAGCCCGCCAGGCCGGGGACAACATCGAGGCCTCCATCATCGACACCCGCAGGCGCCAACTGGAGTCAACGTTGAAAGAACAGGCGCTCGAGCGCTAGGTCAATCAGCAGGCCAAAGGCCGAGTAAATCAGCGAGCCCAGCAAGGCGGCACCAAAGCCGCGCACATAAAAGCCTTCCAACACGCCAGCGGCAGCCCAAAACAGCAGCGCGTTAATGACAAACAGAAACAGCCCCAGCGTGACCACGGTCACCGGCAGGGTCAGCACCAGCAGCACCGGACGCAACACCAAGTTGAACAGGCCAATCACCAGCGCCGCCACCAGCGCGCTGGTCAAGTTCTGAATTTCAACACCCGGGTACAGGTAAGCCACGCCCAGCAGAGCACAGGCACTGAGCAGCCATTTGAGGAGTAGTTTCATGGCACCAGATTAGCAGGCGCCCAGGGCCGGGTGTTGACCGACGTCAAACCCGCAGCAGGGGTGTTTTTCGGTGCGGTTGGGTGCGCAGCCAGGGCGGCCGGCAAGCTTCAGTCCTGGCGGGGTTTGGGAAAGCCTTGGGCCACCCACTGGCTGGCGCTGGCACGGTTGAAGGCAAAGCCGGGCGACACGCTGACCCGCGCCAGCAACTCACCGCTTGCATCGTGCGCGCACAGTACCGCGCTGGGGTGTTCCTCGTCGGGCGTGATGTCCAGCGACACGGTCACCAACACATCACCCGCCTCACCCGCTTGAGCGGCAGTCACAGTCAGGCTCTGGTGCAGCGAGGCGTGCAACTGCTGCTCGTGTCGTCGGACAAACTCCGAGGCGGTCTTGACCAAGGTGCTGAAGGCCGGGCCGTCCAGCGGTTTGGGATTTTTCTTGTCGCGCCCCATGGTCCAGGGGCCGGTCAGCGCCGGTTCGGGCTCGCCGTCCTTGATCATGGCCACGGCCCAGCCGTCGTCGTCTTCGTTCTTGATGACCCGGGCGGTCCAGCCGTCCGCGCGCCATAGGCGCGGCAGTTGGATCACGGCGTCATCCTGCCCCGGTTCGTCGGGGAGGGGGGCCACAGAAGTGGCAGAGGTATTGGAGGAAGTAGAAGCAGTCAAGCGGGCATTTCAGAGGCAGCGGCCACGGTGGCCGCGCTGCGCCTGAGTTTACCGGCGTTGGCGCCACCAACCGGCGCCCAGCACACCCGCTACGGCCAGCACATAGACGCTCCAGCGCGCCGTGGTTTGTAGCCAGGCATCGGCCAGCAACGGGCTGGCCCACAGGGTCTTGAGCAGGGGCTCGCTGAGCACCATGCTGGCCGCAGTAATGGCCAGCACGGCAGCCCCCAACTTGATGATGACCGGAAAGCGATCCACCAGCTTGAGCACCAGCGAACTGCCCAGCACCACAATGGGCACACTCACCAAGAGACCAATAATCACCAGGTCAAACGAGCCGTGGGCAGCGCCGGCCACGCCCAGCACGTTGTCCACGCCCATCAGCGCGTCAGCCACCATGATGGTTTTCATGGCGCCCCAAAAAGTGCTGTTGACCGGGCCCTCGTGCTGACTGTCGCCCTGGTCGGCCAACAATTTGTAGGCTACCCACAGTAGCCCCAGGCCGCCGGCCAGCATCAAGCCCGGAATTTGTAGCAGCCAGACCACGCCCACAGTCATCACCGAACGCACCGCAATGGCGCCCACAGTACCCCAGACAATGGCTTTTCGCTTCAGGTGGGGCGGCAAATTGCGCGCCGCCAGGGCAATCACGATGGCGTTGTCTCCAGCCAGTACCAAGTCAATCAGAATAATGGCCAATAAAGCGGACCACCACGGAGCAGATAAAAATTCCATCACTCAGCCTTTGAACAATTCTTCAAATATTTTGGATTGCCGCCAGACAGGTCAGGCGTGACAGTGAGGCGGGCTCAGCTTCGCGCAGGACACAGCGGTGCACAGCGAAGGTCTTGCTCGATGCGGCTTGGGCCCCACGGGGTGGGGTTGGCACATCTGGTGAACCGGAAAAGCATGCGGCGCAAAGGCTGCAGTTTTCGTGCTGACGACTCACCAACAGGGAGCTACTCCCCTTCAGGCGTGCATTGGACCATGGGTTTGCAGGCCTTACGTTGATTAAGGGCATCTGGCGCGCACGCCGCTCACGGCGCGGGCTATGATCGGCGCCCCATGGCAGGCATTCACATCACCGACATCGAGTCGGCCATTAATTACTGGCGGCAGCGCAAGCCCTCGCCAGACGGCTTTTCCCTGGCCGCTGAAACGCGCGCCCTGGCCGTGGTGTATGCCTTGATGGTGTTTCACCATGAGGTCGAAGCCGACGAGTTTTCTTTTCCGGTTGAGGCCCTGAACGCCTGGATGACCTGGTACGAGAGCACGCCCGATACGCCGTGCATCGCCATTTGCTCCACCAGCCAGGGCGATGAAGAGTGCAAAGGCTGCGGACGTTCTTTTGAAGAAGTGCAGTACTGGACCGAAATGCGTCCGGCTGAAAAACGCCAGACCTGGCGGCGCATCACGATGGAGTGCAGTTCCTGGCGCTTCAACAAATACGCAGAACGGGCCGCAGAAGGCCCCAAGCCAGAGCGCGCCTAATCAGAGCCTGCCTAAAAAGGTAGGCGGTCCGCCCGCCTTATTTCCAGCGAACCGGCTCAATATCCACGCTGTGGGTGCCGTCACCCAGCATCAGCACCCCTTCTTGAATGGTGGCTTGCAACTGCATGCTGCGTTGCGCCATGGCAATCAGCGCTTGCGAGGCCAGCGTAGGAATGCGGAACACGCTGAGGTTTTTTGGCCGGGCCAGCTTGGCCTCCATGCTGCGCCACCACACCTCGGCGGCATGGTTGAAGCAGTACAGCACCACCTCGTCGGCCTTGCCGCAGGCTTTGAGCAGCGGTTTGTCTTCGGGTTGACCCACTTCCATCCATAAGCGCGTCTGGCCGGTGAAGTCGCGCAGCCAGATGTCGGGCTCATTGGGGTCGGACAGGCCGGCACCAAACGCCATCGTGCCGTCGCCGTTGCAGACCGACTGCAGCTTGTAGGCCTGCAAGGCCAAGGCGCACAGGCGCACCATCATGCGTTCATCGGTCTCGCTGGGGTGGCGCGCCAGGGTGAGTGCGTGGTCGGCGTAATAGCCGTGCTCAATGTCAGCAATTTGCAAGCTGGCTTTGAAGATGGTGGATTTAATAGCCATCAGATACCCGTGCCAAACGCGCGGCTCATGCGCGTCGTGCCAGTTCCGCGGCCTTGCCGGTATAGCTGCCCGGTGTCATGGCCAGCAGACGATCTTTTTCGCTGGCGGGAATGTCCAGGTTGGCGATGAAACCCTGCATTAGCTCACGCGTCATGGGCTCACCGCGGGTGAATTTCTTGAGCTGTTCATACGGCTGGGGCAGGCCAAAGCGGCGCATCACCGTTTGTATCGGCTCGGCCAATACTTCCCAGGCGCTGTCCAGATCATCGGCAATGGCGGC
>JBIKZP010000138.1:0-6112 GCA_044354655.1 Rhodoferax sp.
GCAAGCAGTTTGGTGCCGTCAAGGCCAATCATGCGGTGAGCTTTGCCGTTCGCAAAGGCTCAATTCATGGCGTGGTGGGTGAAAACGGCGCGGGCAAATCCACCTTGATGAGCATTCTGTACGGCTATTACCAAGCCGACAGTGGAGACATTGAGCTAGACGGTCAGCGGGTTGCCATCCGCAGCAGCACCGACGCCATTGCCCACGGCATTGGCATGGTGCACCAGCACTTCATGTTGGTGGACAACTTTACCGTGCTGGAAAACATCATGCTGGGCTTTGAAGGCGCCGGCGTTTTGAGCCAGCGCTTCAAGGCTGCCGAAATTCGGCTGCGCAGCATTTGCGCCCAATACGCTTTGCAAGTAGATCCGCAGGCACTGGTCGGCAGCCTGTCGGTGGGGGCGCAGCAGCGGGTGGAGATTTTGAAGCTGATCTTTCGCGGTGCCGAGGTGCTGATTCTGGATGAACCCACCGCCGTGCTCACGCCCCAGGAAGCCGATTCATTGTTTGAAATTTTGCGGTTGTTTCGCGACCAGGGTAAAACCATCATTCTCATCACCCATAAATTGCAGGAAATCTTTGCACTCACCGACCGCGTGACGGTGATGCGCGCAGGCCAGGTGGTGGGCGAAGTGGACACCCAAAGCAGCAGCCGCGAGGCCGTGGCCACCTTGATGATTGGCCGGCAGATAGAAAGTCACCTGAGCCGTGCAGCCTTTGCACCGGGCGCAGACGTGCTGCAAGTGCAGCACCTGTGTCTGCACAACGCGCAAGGCTACGCGCTGCTTGATGACCTGAATTTCACCGTGCGTGCCGGCGAGATCGTGGCCATTGCAGGGGTTTCCGGCAACGGCCAAACCGAGTTGCTTGAAGTGCTGGCCGGCATGAAGCTGCCCAGCGCCGGCCAACTGATGCTTTCAGGCCAAACCCTGCCCTACGCCGGCAAAACCCAGGCGGATGGACTGCCCGGTATTTATCGGCAACTCGGCATTGCCCACGCGCCTGAAGACCGCCTGCGCGAAGGCCTGGTCAAAGAACACAGCGTCATGCTCAACACCATCCTGGGCCAGCAAGACAAGCCGACGTTCAAGTGGGGGCTGCTGCTTGTGCCGCAAAAAATACTGGCGCACGCGGTACAACTGATCAAGGCGTTTGACGTGCGTCCAGCCGACCCGCAGCTGCGCGTGGGCCAGTTGTCTGGCGGCAACCAGCAAAAAGTGGTGTTGGCGCGCGAGGTATCCAGCGCCCCCCGACTTCTGTTGGTGGGGCAAGCCACGCGCGGTGTGGACATTGGCTCGGTAGAAACCATTCACCGGCGCCTGCTGGAGCTGCGCGACGCCGGCATTGCCATTGTGCTGGTCTCGGTTGATCTTGAGGAAATTCGCGCCTTGGCTGACCGTATTTTGGTCATGTGCGCGGGCAAGATCACGGGTGAACTCCAGGCCCATGAATTTGACACCACCCGCATTGGCCTGCTGATGGGCGGAGTGAGCCCATGAACCCGCACAACCTGCCGCGCTGGGCCACCGGCTTGCTCTTGCCCGTGCTCAACCTGTTGTCTGCCCTGCTGGTGGCGGGGCTGGTGATTCTGGCACTGGGCGAGAGCCCTACCGAGTCACTGGCCATTTTGGTCAATAGCGCCTACCTCAACCCAGAAGGCCTGGGTTACACCCTGTTTTACGCCACCACCTTTTTATTTACCGGGCTAGCGGTGGCGTTTGCACTGCATGCCGGCTTGTTCAATATTGGCGGCGAAGGCCAGATGTACCTGGGCGGCCTGGGCATGGGCCTGGTCGTGCTAGCGCTGGACAGCAGCCTACCGGGCTACCTGCTGATTCCACTGGCCGTAATCGGGAGTGCCGCTTTTGGCGCTGCCTGGGCCTTTGTTCCGGGCTATTTACAGGCCAAACGTGGCAGTCACATTGTGGTGACCACCATCATGTTCAACTTCATTGCCGCCAACCTGATGAACTACGTGATCATCAGCTTGCTGGTGCCGGTGGGGCAGCAAACCACCGCCAGCCGCGAATTTGCCAAGAGCGCCTGGCTGCCGCGCCTCAATGAGTGGCTACCGGGCCTGGGACAGACGCCCTTGAACATCAGCTTCCTGCTGGCCCTGTTGGCCGCAGCAGGCTACGCCGTACTGGTGTGGCGCACCTCCTGGGGCTACCGGGTGCGCACCGTGGGCGCCAACCCGCAGGCGGCGCACTACGCCGGCATCTCGATTCAGGGCACCCTCATCTCGGTCATGGCACTGTCCGGCGCGCTGGCCGGGGTGGCGGCCCTCAACAGTGAGATGGGCTCCACGCACCGCCTCGGGCTTAACTTCACCGCTGGCGCCGGCTTTGTCGGTATTGCGGTGGCCTTGATGGGGCGCAAGCATCCGTTGGGCATGTTTTTTTCTGCGCTGCTGTTTGGCGGCCTGATTCAGGGCGGGTTTGATCTTTCCCTGGAAAAACCCAATATTCCACCCGAGACCTTTGTCTTCATTCAGGGCCTGATCATCCTGTTCTGTGGCGCACTGGAGAACCTCTACGCCCCAGCTCTGGCGGCGCTGCTGGCGCGTTGGCCGAACCGCACCGCCCCTACCCGTTTGAGTGAGCGCTGATGGACGACCTGCAACTCTCCAGCATTCTTGTGGCGATGGTGCGCAGTGCGCCGGTGCTGATTTTTGCGGCGCTGGGGGGCTTGTTTGCCGAGCGCGCGGGCGTGGTGGACCTGTGCCTGGAAGGCAAGATTTTGGTGGCGGCCTTCACCGCTGCGGCGGTGGCGCATGTCACGCAGAACCCCTGGCTTGGCTTGCTGGCGGCCATTTTCGCGACCTGCTTGGTGGCCTTGCTGCACGCTTATGTCTGCATCAACCAACAAGGCAACCAACTGATCTCGGGCATGGCCATCAACATCACGGCCAGCGGCCTGACCTTTGTGCTGGCACAGTTTTTCTTTCAACTCGGCGGGCGCACGCCCAGCCTGGACGCCGGCCGCTTTGCCGTGCTCAATTTCCCCGGCGCAGCCAGCGTGGCAGACCTGCCGCTTGTGGGCTGGCTGTATGGCCATTTGCTCGGTGGGCACACGGCCCTGGTGTACCTGGCGTTTTTGCTGATTCCCCTGGTGCACTGGATCATTCAGCACACCCGCTTTGGGCTGCGCCTGCGTGCCGTGGGTGAGAACCCGCATGCGGCCGACACAGCGGGTGTCAGTGTGCGCCAAGTGCGCTACGGTGCGCTGTTGTGCGGGGGGCTACTGTGTGCGTTTTCAGGCACTTATCTGGCTATTGTGCAAAGCGGTTTTTTCTTGCGCGACATGTCGGCCGGCAACGGTTTTTTAGCGCTGGCCGCCTTGGTTTTTGGCAGTTGGCGCCCGGTACACACGGCGTTGGGGTGCTTGATGTTTGGTTTTTTCAATGCCTTGCAAATGCAAGCTGAAGGCCTTGTTTTCCCTTGGATAGGCAAAGTCCCCGGCTCGCTGATCCAGATGATTCCTTATGTCGTCACGGTGGTGATACTGGCCGGGCTCATGGCGCGCTCGGTAGCGCCCAAGGCCATTGGCGTACCGTTTGTGAAATCACGCTAACGCCCCCCATTTTTATTACCCCAGCCCACTTGCTCTGATCCCATGATTCTTGTAGCCGGCTCTGCCAACCTCGACTTTGTAGTGCGTGCCCCGCACATTCCCGCACCGGGTGAAACCGTCATGGGGCGGGACTTCCAGACCTTTCCCGGTGGCAAGGGCGCTAACCAGGCCGTGGCCTGCGCCCGCGCCGGAGGTGCGCCTACCCATATGCTGCTGGCTTTGGGATCGGACGTTTACGCCACACCGCTGGAGGCCTCCTTGCAGCAAGCCGGTGTGGGCCTGCAAATTAAACGCAGCAGCATGCATCCCACCGGCACCGCCTTCATCTGTGTATCGGACGATGCCGAAAACGCCATCACCGTCGCGCCCGGCGCCAACGCCACCTTAGACCCCGAGGACTTGCCCGCTCTGCAAGCCGTGACGCACTTGCTCATGCAACTGGAAATTCCCGTGGCCAGTGTGACCGCCTACGCGCTGGCGGCTCGCGCTCAAGGGGTGCAGGTGGTACTCAATGCCGCGCCGGCCTGCCCCTTGCCGGCCGAATTGCTGGCAGCGTTAGACATCTTGATCGTTAACCAGGGCGAGTTGGCCGTGATGGCGGCACACCCAGGCACGATCAAAGCTTGTCTGGAGCGGCTGCAGGTACCGTGCGTGGTGGTCACCCTTGGCCACCACGGCTGTTGCGCACGCTGGGGCGAGGACTTTTTCTTTGTGCCCGCCTTTGAAGTGCAGCCGCTGGACACCACGGGCGCTGGGGACACATTTTGTGGCGCTTTGGTGGCGGCCTTGTGCCAGGGCGACCCCTTGGCGCAAGCACTGGTGCAGGCCAGTGCGGCTGGCGCCCTGGCCTGCACCAAGCTCGGGGCGCAGTCCAGCATTCCCACCCACGCAGAAGTAGCGGCCTTTATGCAGCAGCAAGCTCCAAGTCAAGCAAAAGCTCAGGCCAAGACACAAGCCCTGCGCCAATTTTGTGGGTTTTCCACGCAAGAAGCCCCCACACCATGACCCACCCCACCCCACACAAAGTCATTTACGACACCGACCCCGGTGTAGACGACGCCATGGCGCTGTATTTCGCCATGGCCCACCCTGATATTGAGCTGCTGGGCATCACCACCACGTTTGGCAACGTGACCGTCGCGCAAGCCGCCACCAATGCTTTGTACCTGACCGCGATAGCCGGCCAGTCCATACCCGTGACCCAGGGCGTGGCCGCGCCCTGGTGCAAGCCTGCGGAGGCGCCGCCGGCGCATATTCATGGGGCAGACGGGCTGGGCAATCTGGACGCCCGCGTGGTCACCCACAACGTGTTGGACCCCCGCACCTCGGCCCAGTTCATCGTGGATATGGCACGCGCCCACCCCGGCGAAATCACGCTGGTGGCGGTTGGCCCCCTGGGTAACCTGAGCCTGGCCTTGAAACTGGAGCCGCGTTTACCGCAACTGGTCAAACAGGTGATTTTGATGGGGGGCACGGTGCTGGAGCCGGGCAATGTGTCGCCGGTGGCTGAGGCCAATATCTGGAACGACCCGCACGCTGCCGACCTGGTGTTCACTGCGGGCTGGAAACTCACCATGGTGGGGCTGGATGTGACGCACCGCGTCATCTTGCCTGTAGCCATGTTCAAACGCATTGCGCAGGCCCAGCAGCACGTGGCCACGGATACCTTGCACCATGCGGTGGGTTTTTACGCCCATTTTTACAGCGGCCTGTACCCGCATGTGGCCGAGATTCATGGCTGCTTCGGGCACGATGTGCTGGCCTTCATTTTCCTGGTGAACCCGGAGCTTTTCATGCTGGAAAACGGCCGCATCCGGGTCGTCACCGAGGGGCTGGCGCAAGGCCAAACGATCATGAAACGCAAAGACTTTGTGCCCTACCCGCACCCGGGTTGGGAAAACGACAAACCCATGAGCCAGGTCTGCATGCAAGTGCAGGCCCAGGCCTGCCAGGAAGTTCTGGAAAAAACTTTGAGCGGCCCCTGGCTCACTTCCCAGGAGCGTGCTGCATGAGCTTCCCCATTGTGGATTACCGCGCACCCAATGCCGCCCAGCAGTTTGGCCGCAGCCTGCACGAGACCGGCTTTGCCGTCCTGTCCAACCACCCGTTGGACCAGCCATTGGTCTCCGGCATCTACGACGAATGGCTGGCCTTCTTTGGCACAGACGCCAAACACCACTACGCCTTTGACCCGCAAAGCGGCGATGGCTATTTTTCACCCGCGGTGTCTGAAACGGCCAAAAACCACAGCCAGCGCGATCTGAAAGAGTTTTTCCATGTGTTCCCCTGGGGACGCTATCCTGCAGAAGTTTCCGACGCCGCGCGGCGCTATTACCAGGCAGGCAGCGCCCTGGCGACTGAACTGCTGCAATGGGTGCAAGACCAGTCGCCGCCCGAGGTACGCGCCGCCTACAGCCTGCCTTTGCCGCAAATGATTGAAGGCTGTGAACAGACCTTGCTGCGCATCCTGCATTACCCGCCTCTCAATGGCAGCGAGCCTGATGGCGCCCTACGCGCTGCCGCGCATGGCGACATCAAC
>JBIKZP010000139.1:0-6107 GCA_044354655.1 Rhodoferax sp.
GCCATCGAGATGGCCAAACGGGCGGGTTACACCGCCGTCATCAGCCATCGTTCAGGCGAGACCGAAGACTCCACCATTGCCGACATCGCGGTGGGCACCAACGCCGGTCAGATCAAGACGGGCAGCTTGAGCCGTTCAGACCGCACGGCCAAGTACAACCAGTTGCTGCGCATTGAAGAAGACCTCGGTGATATTGCCACCTACCCAGGCCGCGCTGCCTTTTACAACCTGCGTTAATTCAAGCCATGGGCAACCGTTTTGTCCCCCTCGCACTGACCGCACTGCTCGTGATCATTCACGCGCAGCTGTGGTTTGGCCGCGGTAGCATTCCCAACGTGGCCCATCTGCACGACCAGCTCGACGAACAAAACAAAAAAAACCAGGAAGCCCTGCTGGGCAATAACCGACTCTCCGCTGAGGTACGCGACCTCAAGGAGGGGCTTGAAATGGTGGAAGAGCGCGCCCGCATGGAGCTTGGCATGGTCAAGTCCAATGAGATCTTCGTCCAGATCTCCAAATAAGACCCACCAACACCGGCTGACCCTGCCTCATGGCGTTCAAAGTTGCTATCTTGGGTGCTGAATGCACCGGCAAAACCACCCTCGCCCAAGCGCTGGCAGACCACCTGCAAAACCAGCCCAATGGCGCGCAATGGCTACCAGAAACCCTGCGCACCTGGTGCGCGCTGCACCAGAGAACACCGCAAGCGCACGAGCAACTCGCCATCGCACAAGCCCAGCTGCAAGCCGTGCACCACGCAGCCCCCACCGGATTTTTATTAGCCGACACCAGCCCCTTGTTGACGGCCATTTACAGCGACTTGATATTTCAGGACCGCAGTCTGTACCCCATGGCCTTGGCGCATCAAAAAATTTACGACCTAACCCTGGTCACTGGCCTGGACATAGCCTGGGTAGCTGATGGCCTGCAACGCGATGGCCCACAAGCCCGCGAAGCCTTTGACAGCCGCTTAAGGGAGGTCTTGCAGCAGCACGCCCTGCCCTACGCCGTCGTCTATGGCCAGGGGCCAGAGCGCACCGCCTGCGCACTGCAACGCATTACCCACCTTGCAGGATTAGCCCAGGCGACGGCCAAGCCCACGGCATCCACCTGGCGCTGGCTTTGTGAAAAATGCAGCGACCCGGATTGTGAGCATCAACTTTTCAGCCGCTTACTGAACTGAAGCACTGGCCGGTGGCACATCGCCCGGGGGGGCAAATATGTGCGCGACGTCCACCGGGTCAAAGCGGTAATGTTCACCGCAAAACTCACACGCCACTTCAATATCCGGACGTTCGGTCAGAATGCTTTGCGCCTCTTCAAGGCCCAGGCCACGGATCATGTTGACCACGCGCTCCCGGCTGCAGCTGCAAGAAAAATGCGGCGCTTGCTCACCCACCAAAGGCTCAAAGCGCGATAGGCTTTCTTCCCAGAACAGGCGGCGCAGAATGGTGTCCACATCCAACGTCAGCAGTTCCTCGCGCTTGAGGCTGGAGGCCAATATCGCAATCCGGTTGTAGTGCTCGTTCACGCCAATTTCATCTTCATTGGCCTGGCTGACCAAACTCCCTGCCAGGTTGCCCACGCCTTCCAGGGGCAGGCGCTGAATCAGCAAGCCCGCCGCCACCTTGTCGTTTGCCGCCAGCACCAGCGTGGTGTCGAGCTGTTCGCTTTGCAGCATGTAATGCTCCAGCACCTGGCTCAGGCTTTCCAGCTTTTCATGCTGGTCACCAAACAAAGGCACCACGCCCTGGTAAGGCTGCTGGCCAGGGAACTTGTTGGCGGGGTCCAGCGTGATGGCGCACTTGCCTTCGTTGTTGACATTGACCATCATGCTCAGGCTGGCATCGCTGGCCAGGGCACCAGTCACCTTGGCGGTCGCGCGCAGGCCCAAGTCAGACTTCACCTCCACCACGGCCAACTTGACCGGGCCGTCTCCAAAAATCTGCATGATCAGCGAGCCATTGAACTTGATGTTGGACTGCATCAAGGTCGCTGCAGCCACCATCTCACCCAGCATGTTTTGCACGGGCGGCGGGTAAGCCCCGTCGGCACTGCCAGAGTTGCGCCGCGCCAGGATGTCGGTCCAAGCGTCGGTCACGCGCACCAGCACACCGCGCACCGGCAGGCCATCAAATAAAAACTTGTGAAGTTCAGACACTCAAATATTCCTTCAAGCCCAGACCAGAAGCTGGGCATCCATCATGTAAAAAATCAGGCTATCTTTTTCAGACCCGTGCGGAATCGCTGCGCGTTGTCCACGTAGTGTTTGGCGCTCTGGCGCAAGCCTTCAAGCTGCTCGGGGGTCAACTGGCGCACCACCTTGGCCGGGCTGCCCAAAATCATGGAGCCATCGGGGAATTCCTTGCCCTCGGTCACCAAAGAACCGGCACCGACCAGGCACCCCTTGCCAATCTTGGCGCCATTGAGCACCACCGCGCCAATACCAATGAGAGAGCCGTCGCCCACGGTACAGCCGTGCAACATCACCTGGTGGCCTACGGTGACGTCCTCTCCCACCGTCAGGGGCATGCCATGGTCGGCGTGCAGCACACTCAAGTCCTGGATATTGCTGCCGCGCCCAATCCGAATGGTTTCGGTATCACCCCGAATCACCACGCCAAACCAGATGCTGGCGTCTTCTGCAAGCACCACATCGCCCATGACCTGGGCACTGTCGGCCACCCAGGCGGAATCTGCTATTTTCGGGGCCGCCCCATCGAGTGCATAAATGGCCATATCTCGTCCTTTGCTTCAAATGGCAAACTCAATTGCCGGGTTCAGATGCCACGCGAAGTTGTCGCGTTCAGTTGCCTAGAATTGTAAGGATGGAACTCCTCATATGACATCGCCCAGCCCAAACACCCTCAGAGGCGCGGCCCTGCACATCATCCGCCTGTGCAACCCCCAGAACAAAGCCGCTGCCCTGCGTCAGTTGGAGCCCGAGCGCTTGATCAACTTACCGCATGAACTGGTAGCGGAAATGCCCGACATTCCGGGGCGGCCCGAACAGCTTGAATTGGTGCTTGCCACGCAAATGAAACACCGCGCCGTAGGCACCCTGGAAGGCCGTGCCATGCTGATTCATGCCCTCACCCACATTGAAGCCAACGCCGTCAATTTGGCGCTCGACATTCTGTGGCGTTTTGGCGGTATGCCCGAGCGCTTTTACCTGGACTGGTGGCAGGTGGCGCAAGAAGAAGCGCTGCATTTTCAGTTGCTCGATGCGCACCTCAACAGCCTGGGCTTTAGCTATGGCGACTTTGCCGCGCATGACGGCCTGTGGGACATGGCCGAAAAAACCAAAGGCAGCCTGCTGGCCCGACTGGCGCTGGTACCCCGCACGTTGGAAGCACGCGGGCTTGACGCATCACCTGCCGTACGCAACAAGCTCATTTCTGTGGGCGACCGGGCCGGCGCCGAGATTCTGAGCCTGATCCTGCGCGACGAAATTGGCCATGTGGCCGTAGGCAACCGGTGGTACCGCTACCTGTGTAGCAGCCAGGGGCTCGATCACATCCAGACCTATGCCGATTTGGCGAAACGCTATGGCGCTCCCCGTCTCAAGGGGCCATTCAACCTGGATGCACGTCGCGCCGCCGGTTTTGACGAGGTCGAACTGGCGCAACTCGGCCTTTAAACCCCAAAACGGCACCCCCTTATCCCCGTGGATGGTGCTGAGCGTGCAGGCTTTTCAAACGCTCACGCGCCACATGGGTGTAAATCGTGGTGGTCGAAATATCGGCATGGCCCAGCAGCATTTGCACCGCACGCAAATCGGCGCCGTGGTTGAGCAAATGGGTAGCAAAGGCATGGCGCAAGGTGTGCGGGGACAAAGGTGCGGTAATGCCCGCCGCCAGCGCGTGCTGCTTCACAATCACCCAGAAGCGCACCCGACTCATGGCCGTGCCAGTTTTAGGCCCGCGGCTCGTCACAAACAAATCGTCGCTCTGCTTACCCGCCAGCAGCTCGGGGCGACCCTGCGACAGGTAACGCCCCACCCACAGACTGGCCACCTCACCAAACGGCACCAGCCGCTCCTTGTTGCCCTTGCCAAATACCCGCAGCACGTTGTCAGACAGGCTCAGGTTCAACACCTTCAACCCCACCAACTCGCTCACCCGCAGACCACTGGCGTACATCAGCTCCAGCATGGCGCGGTCACGCAGGCCTTGGGCTGTATTCGTTTCGGGGGCAGCCAGCAAGGCTTCAACCTGCGCTTCGGACAAGGTCTTGGGAACCCGCAGGGCTTGACGGGCCGATTGCAGCTTCAAGGTGGGGTCGGCGCTGAGCATGCGCTCACGCAAGGCCCAGCGAAAAAACCGTTTGAACACCGACAAGCGTCGGTTCGCCGTGGTGGCTTTGCTGGTGCTGTGGCGGTCTGCAAAGTAGCCGTTCAGATCATGCTCAACAACATGCAACAAGGCCTGCTGCCGGGTCTTGAGCCAGGCCTCGAACAGTGTCAGATCACGCCGGTAGGCCGCCAAAGTATTTTTGGACAGCCCCTCCTCCAGCCACAAGGCATCCGTGAATTGATCGATGAGCGGGTCTGGCAAGGCGCGCGGGATCAATCGAGTTTCAGCTTGGCGGAGTCCACCACTTTTTTGTACACCTCAAACTCGGCCTTGATCTGCTCGCCAAACTGCTCTGGCGTGTTGGCAATGATGATTGAGCCGGTGTCTTCAATGCGCTTTCTCACCGCCGGATCTTCCAGCGCCTTGCGCACGCCGGCATTGATCTTGTCCACAATGTCACGCGGCATACCCTTGGGGCCATAAATGCCGTAATACGCCATGCGGTTCACCGGCTCCAGCCCCACCTCTTTGAACGTAGGCACCTGGGGCAGTTGCGCCAGACGCTGCGGGGCTGCCACCACAATAGGCACCAGCCGGTTGCTCTGGATGAAAGGCAATGCCGAAGGCAGGTTGTCAAAGGTCATGGGCACTTGGCCTGCCACCGTGTCGTTGAGCGCCGGGCCAGCACCACGGTAAGGAATGTGGGTGATATAGGTGCCGCTCAGGTTTTTGTACAACTCCATCTGCAAGTGCCCAATACCCCCGGTACCCGATGAAGAATACGAATACTTGCCCGGATTTTTCTTCAGTTCAGCCAGGAAACCTTTGTGATCCTTGGCTGGAAAACCAGGGTGCACTGCAATCACATTGGGCGTGGCCGCAATGTTGATGATGGGGGTGAAATCGGTCATCGCGTTGTAGGGCATCTTCGGATTGATCGCCGGATTGGCCGCCGTGGTGGACACGGTGGCCATACCGAGGGAATAACCATCGGGCGCGGCCTTGGCTGTTTCATTGGCACCCACCACGCCGCCGCCCCCAGCCTTGTTTTCAATCAACACGGTCTGGCCCAGGGCCTTGCCCAGCGGCTCGGCAATCACGCGGGCGATGATGTCGGTGGTGCCACCCGGCGCAAAAGGCACCTGCAGCCTGATGACCTTGTTGGGGTAACCCTGCGCCAGGGCGCTGCCTGCAACAGCTACCAGACCAGCAGCAATGAGTGTGTGACGAAACATGAAAAGGCTCCTAGAAAACAATATATGAACGCACGTCATGGTACCCCGCAGCCTGGGCGCGCCCAAACCTCTTTCCCTAGGGCAAACACCAAGAAACGCCCACTTTCGCTGCTATTCTTGCCCCGGTGAATTACGCTCAACTCCTCGTCCCCGACTTTTCCCTGATTCTGTGTGGCTACCTGGTCTGCCGCTTCACCGCGCTGGACCGCAAGGTCTGGGAGCCGATTGAGGGCCTGGTCTACTATTTTCTGTTTCCTGTTTTGCTGTTTCAGTCCATTGTGAAAAGCCCGCTGGACCTGGGCACCACCTCCAGCCTGATTGGCGCGGGCTGGACCCTGGGGGCTGCGGGTATTGCACTGGCCTACTCGCTACCCCATTGGCCCTGGCTGGGCCGCCACATGCCGCTGCGCCTGCATGCCGCCAGCACCCAGGTGGCGTTTCGCTTTAACTCCTTCATTGCGCTGGCCCTGGCCGACCGCTTGGCCGGCCCAGCCGGTTTGCAGTTGATCGCCGTGCTGATTGGCGTGTGTGTGCCGCTTTACAACGTGGCCGCGGTCTGGCCCATGGCACGCCAGGC
>JBIKZP010000141.1:0-6094 GCA_044354655.1 Rhodoferax sp.
AGCCATCAAATTCAAGAAGGGTGAAGTCTCCCTGGGCGAAAAACTGCTGGCTTCCACTGACGTGCATGGCCAGTTTGCGGGTATTCCTATCGTGGTGCAGGCCGTTAACGCCATCAACAAGACCGAAGTGGCCCGCGAGGTGATGGAGTCCACCCTGGGGCTGGACAAAGATGCCTGGCTCCCATCACTGGCCACCAAACGTTTTCGTTCGGGCACCCCCAAAGCAAAAGCCACCGTGGTCAAAGACGGCGCCAAAACGCCGGGCAAAGTGGCTATTTATGCCACCTGCTACATCAACTACAACGAACCCGGCATTGGCCTGGACCTGCTCAAAATTCTTGACCACAACGAGGTGCCCTACGTCATCGTCGAGAAAGAAAAATGCTGCGGCATGCCCAAGCTCGAACTCGGTGACCTGGAGTCGGTCAATGCCAGCAAAGAAGCCAATATTCCGGTGTTGGCGCGCTACGCCAAAGAGGGCTATGCCATACTGGCCGCCGTGCCCAGTTGCGCCCTGATGTTCAAGCAGGAAATCCCGCTGATGTACCCCCTTGAAGCCGATGTGCAGTTGGTGAAAGAGGCAGTTTGGGACCCGTTTGAATACTTTATGCAGCGCAAGCGCGACGGTTTGCTCAAGACCGAGTTTCCGGTGGCACTGGGTAATGTGAGCTATCAGATACCTTGTCACGGCCGGGTGCAGAACATCGGCAAGAAAACCGAAGACATGCTCAAGATGGTTCCGAACACCACGGTCAACACCCATGAGCGCTGCTCCGGCCATGCCGGTACCTTTGGCGTCAAGAAGGCCACCCATGCCCAGTCCATGAAGATCGGCAAGCCGCTGTTCAAGGCCATGGCCAACATGAAAGACGGCTCCAAGCCTGACTTCATCAGCTCCGACTGCCCGCTGGGCGGCCACCATATTGCCCAGGGCTTTGAAGTCAACGGCCTGGGCGCCCCCGAGTTGCAGCACCCGCTCTCCCTGGTGCGCAAGGCCTACGGCCTGAAGTAATGTATTGAATCAAGGAACACCATGCAATTAACTGGACACATTACCCCCGACAACCTGATGTCCCTGGAGGCCTACACCAAATTCCGCAAGGCGCACAAGGCCGACATCATGGCCCACCGCAAGCTGCGCAGCGTGTTGCTGGGTGAGCACATCAACCTGCAGTTCGAGTCGGAAACCACGATTCGATACCAAATTCAGGAAATGCTGCGCATCGAGAAAGTCTTTGAAGAAGAAGGCATCGTGCAAGAGATTGAGGCCTACGCGCCCCTGGTGCCCGAGGGCAGCAACTGGAAAGCCACGATGATGATCGAATACCCCGACATCAACGAGCGCAAGCGCGAACTGGCCCGCCTTATTGGCGTGGAAGACCGCTTGTTTGTCGAGGTGGAGGGGCAAGCACGCGTTTACGCCATTGCCGACGAAGACCTGGACCGCGAGAACGATGAAAAAACTTCGGCCGTGCACTTTGTGCGTTTTGAGTTGACCCCCGCCATGTGCGCCGCCGTCAAGGCTGGCGGCCATGTCAAGCTGGGCTGCGACCATACCAACTACCCGGCACACGTCAGTATTGGCGCCGAAACCCTGGCCTCTTTGGCGGGTGACCTGAAATAAAGATTGAGGCCTAAGGTCACGATAATGAAGGCTTCTTGAGGAGGCCTTTTTTTCGTCTCCTCTATGCTCAGCCAGTTCGCTGTTCAAGCCAGTTCATTCAATCGGGTTAATGCCATGCTGTTCCTGCTCTCACCTGCCAAGTCGCTGGATTACGACACTCCCCTGGGCGACGTGCCCCACACCCAGCCCCTGTTTGTGCCGCAATCGGCGCAGCTGATTGACATCCTGAAGGACAAGTCACCTCAGCAAATTGCCGAGCTCATGAGCTTGAGCGACGCGCTGTCCGGCCTCAACGTGGCCCGCTACCAGGCCTGGAAGCCCAAGTCGACCGCCAAGAACGCCCGCCAGGCGGTGCTGGCTTTCAACGGCGACGTCTACGACGGCCTGAACGCCAAAACCCTGAAAGCCGAAGAACTCGACTGGATGCAGCACCATGTGTGCATTCTGAGTGGCCTGTACGGGGTGTTGCGGCCGCTGGACTACATGCAGCCCTACCGGCTGGAAATGGGCACGGCGCTGGCCAATCCGCAGGGCAAAGACTTGTACCGGTTCTGGGGCTCGCAACTCTCCGACTACCTGAACCAGCGGCTGCAGAACGAGGTGACGCCTGTGGTGGTGAACCTGGCCTCGCAGGAGTACTTCAAGGCGGTGGACCGCAAGGTGCTCAAAGCGCGCGTGATGGAGTGCGTGTTTGAAGACTACAAGAACGGGCAGTACAAGATCATCAGCTTCTTTGCCAAGCGCGCGCGTGGCTTGATGGCACGCTACGCCGCTCAGCACCGCATCAACACCCCCAGCCAGCTGGAAGCCTTCAATGCCGACGGTTATGCCTTTGACAAGGCGGCCTCGGAAACCGGGCGGCTGGTGTTTCGCCGCCGGCTGGCGCCATGAAAACTGAGGATTGACTATGCAAATTCGCGCCAACCAGCTTGACATAGAAGTAGAAGACAGTGGCCCCGGTGCGCCTGGTGAAAACCGTCCGGTGGTGATGCTCATCATGGGCCTGGGTATGCAGCTCATAGCCTGGCCGCCCGCACTGGTGCAGGCGCTGGTTGACGCCGGATACAGAGTCATTCGCCATGACAACCGCGATGTGGGTTTGAGCCAGCGCATGCACGCCCTGGGCAAGCCCCACATGGTGTGGGAAATGCTCAAACTCAAAATGGGTTTCAAGCCCAAGGCGCCCTACAGCCTGCGTGACATGGCGGCAGATGCGCTTGGCGTGCTGGATGCGTTGGGCGTGGACAAAGCCCACATCATGGGTGCCAGCATGGGCGGCATGATTGCCCAGCGGGTTGCCTTGGCCGCCCCTCAGCGCACCTTGAGCTTGACCAGCATCATGAGCAGCAGCGGTGCCCCAGGTCTGCCGGCACCCCGCCCCGAGGTGCTGCGCACCTTGATGCAACGCCCATCCGGCAAGAGTCAGGAGGCGGTGGTGGCGCATTACGTCAAGCTCTTTCAGGTGATTGGCAGCCCCGCCTTTGAAACCCCTGCTACTGAAATGCGCGAACGCATTCTGGCCAGCGCCCAACGCGGGTTTTACCCCGAAGGCACGATGCGCCAGATGCTGGCCATCGTGAGTGACCGCACGCGCGCCCTTGAGCTGCAAAACTTGCAACTTCCCACGCTGGTCATTCACGGCAAGGCCGACCCGCTGGTGCCCTATGCTTGCGGCGAAGACGCCGCGCGGCGCATTGCCGGTGCCCAACTGATAGGCATTGAAGGCATGGGCCACGACCTGCCCCCTGCAGTTGTCCAGTTTTTCTTACCCCCTCTTATCCAGCATCTGAAGTCCGCCAGCCCTGCTTTAGTTTGAGACATTTTTTTCTAACTGCATGAACACCCCTGAACAATCCCAACTCGGCAAGGCCTCGGCCTATGTTGACCAGTACGACGCCTCGTTGCTGTTTCCGATTGCCCGCGCCGGCAAGCGCACCGAGATTGGTTTGACGGGCGCCTTACCCTTCATGGGCGCAGACATGTGGACCGCCTTTGAGCTGAGCTGGCTCAACCTCAAGGGCAAGCCGCAAGTGGCCCTGGCGCATGTGACCGTGCCGTGCGATACGCCCAACATTGTGGAGAGTAAGTCCTTCAAGCTGTACCTCAACAGCTTCAACAACACCCGCCTGGCTGATGCCGACGCAGTCAAAACCCTGCTGCGCACTGATTTGAGTGAGGCCGTCTGGCGTGACCCCGCGCGCAGCGGGCCACCGCCGGCGACGGTAGGCGTGCGCCTGTTGTTGCCCGACATGTTTGACCGTGAACCCGTGCAAGAACTAGACGGCCTGAACCTTGACCGACTGGATATTGACTGCGACCGCTACACCCCGGCGCCTGAGTTGCTGCGCGTGCTGGCTGACGAATCTCCGGTGAACGAGGTGCTAACCAGTCGCCTGCTCAAAAGTAATTGTTTGGTCACGGGCCAGCCCGATTGGGGCAGTGTCCAAATCAGCTACAGCGGCGCACCGATTGACCAGGAGAGCTTGTTGCAATACCTGGTGAGCTTTCGCAACCACAACGAGTTTCATGAGCAGTGCGTTGAGCGCATCTTCATGGACATCTGGCGCCAGTGCCAGCCGACGCGTCTGGCGGTGTATGCCCGCTACACGCGCCGGGGCGGCCTGGACATCAACCCGTTTCGCACCAGCTACGCGCAGGCACTGCCGGCCAATATCCGCACGGCTCGGCAGTAAGCGCTCAGAGCTCGCGAAAGCTGTGCAGCGCTGTCAAGGGCGTGAAGCTGCCCTGGCGCTTTTCCTTCATGGCGCTCACGGCTTCGCGCACATGGGCGTTGCTCCAGACTGCGCCTTGCAACCAGCCCATTTGCTTCAGCGACTCGTCCACCGAGTGGTCGCGCGCGTAGTGCACCGCCTGCTTGGTGCCCCAAATAGCTACCGGGGGCTTGCTGGCAATCTCGGCGGCGCATTGCAGCGCGGCCGCCAGCATGGCTTCGCGGGTGTCAAACACGTCGTTGACCAGGCCATAGGCCAGCGCTTTGGCCGCGGGTAAGCGCCGCCCGGTGTAGGCCAACTCTTTCACCACGGCCAGCGGTATGAGTTTGGGCAGGCGTTGCAAGGTGCCGACGTCAGCCACCATGCCAATGTTGATTTCTTGAATGCAGAAGAAGGCGTCGGCCGTGGCGTAGCGCAGGCAGCAGGCCGTCACCATGTCTACCGCGCCGCCAATGCAGCCGCCATGAATGGCTGCAATCACCGGCATGCGCAGCGTCTCGAGTTTGGTGAAGGTGGCCTGCATGTCGCCCAGCATGTCAAACATGGCGGCACGGCCTTCGGGGCTTTGGTCGTCCATGGTGATGGCGCCGCCAAAGGTTTCCAGCGCCATGCCGGCGCTGAAATGCTTGCCGGTGCTGCTGATCACCAGCACGCGCGCCGTACCCTCTTTGTGCAACCGGGTTAACACCTCATCGAGCTCGCGCCAGAAAGTGGGGTGCATGGTGTTGAGCGCCTCGGGCTGGTTGAGCACCAGGTGGGCAATGTGTTGGTCTTGGCTCAGGCTAAAGCAGGTGAGGGCGGTCATGGGCAGGTCTCGTGGTGGCTTAAGCGCAAACTTTAGTGCAAATTGGTGGTGAGGGGAGTCGCTTACGTGGCTGGGTCTGGGCGGCGGGGGTGCTTACCCCCCGACAGATCAAAACAACTGGCCGGTGCCCGACCCCCCCAAGTCGCTCGGCGGGTGGGTGTCTGACACGTCAGCCGCTTCAGACGCGCTCACGGCCTCTGCGCGCGCCAGGGTGCCCACCCGCACGCCCAGCAAGCGCAGCCGCTGCTTCAGGGGCACGCGCTTGAGACACTGCCCGGCAATCTGGCGAATGGTTTGGGCGTTGGCGGTGAAACTGGGCAGCGTTTGGTCACGCGTCACGGTTTTGAAGTCTTCGTATTTCAGCTTGATGCCAATGGTTTTGCCCACGTAGCCTTTGCGTTGCAAATCGTCGGCCACGCGTTCGCACAGATCGGTGAATAAGGCGCCCAGCTCGGCTTTGTCGCGCACGGCGTGCAGGTCGCGCTCGAAAGAGGTTTCGCGGCTCATGCTCACGGGCTCGCTCTCCAGCACGATGGGGCGCTCATCGTGGCCCCTGGCTACGTCGTACAGCCAGGCGCCGGTGCGCTGGCCAAAGTGGTCAATCAGCCATTGCAGATCTTTCTCGGCCAGTTCGCCAATAGTGTGTACGCCCAGGCCCTGCAGCTTCGCATCGGCCTTGGGGCCAATGCCATTGATCTTGCGGCAGGCCAGCGGCCAGATTTTGGGCTGCAAGTCTTCCTCAAAAACGATGGAAATACCGTTGGGCTTGTTGAATTCACTGGCCATCTTGGCCAGCAGTTTGTTGGGCGCCACGCCCACCGAGCAGGTCAAACCGGTGGCATCCACAATAGATTTTTGGATCAAGCGCGCCAGCACGCGCCCGCCCTCGCGCTGGCCGCCGGGCACGTCGGTGAAGTCGATGTACACCTCGTC
>JBIKZP010000140.1:0-6094 GCA_044354655.1 Rhodoferax sp.
AGCAACCCACCCCCGTCACCGTTTTCACGGTCCACAACCTGGCCTACCAGGGTATTTTTCCGGCGGCGCTGTTTCCGCAACTGGGTTTGCCGCCCGCCATGTGGGACGTGCACGGCATCGAGTTCTTTGGCCAACTGTCTTTCATGAAAGCCGCATTGCGCTATGCCGACCGCCTGACCACCGTGAGCCCCACCTACGCGCAGGAAATTCAACACCCGGCGCAAGGCATGGGGCTGGACGGCTTGTTGCGCGAGCGCGCGGGGGTACTCACGGGCATTCTTAATGGCGTGGATGAGCAGGTCTGGAACCCGGTCACCGATGCCCTGCTGCCCACGCCCTTTGATGTGCAGACGCTGGACCGCAAAGCCGTTGCCAAGCACGCCTTGCAAGCCCGGTTGGGGCTGGCTTTGCGTGACAGCGCTTTGGTGTTTGGCGTGGTCAGTCGGCTCACGCCGCAAAAGGGCTTGCAGCTGCTGCTGCCGCTGCTCGACGAGCTGGTGCAGCGCGGTGGCCAACTGGCCTTGCTCGGCCAGGGTGATGCGCCGCTGGAGCAAGCCCTGGTGGACGCGGCCCTGCGCCACCCCGGCGCCGTGGCGGTGCACCTGGGCTATGACGAGGACACCGCGCACGCCGTGATTGCCGGTGCCGATGTGCTCTTGATGCCCTCGGTCTATGAGCCCTGCGGCCTGACCCAGTTGTATGGCTTGCGTTACGGCAGTCTGCCGCTGGTGCACCGCGTGGGCGGTCTGGCCGACACGGTGGTGGACTGCACGCTGGAAAACCTGGACGACGACAGCGCCACCGGCTTTGTGTTTGACACCTTCACCGCCGACGCTTTGCGCCACGCCTTGGGCCGCGCGTTTGCCTTGTTTCGCCGGCCACAGGCGTGGCGCCGCGTGCAGCAGCAAGCCATGGCGCAGCGCTTTGACTGGGCCGCCGCCGCACGCCATTACCTCGCCGTTTACCGGGCGGCCCACCCACACCGTCTTGCAGAAAGGGAACCCCATGTCCGACGACATTGGCTTTGACTACGACAAGCGCCTCAACACGGTGGAGGCCTTGCAGCGCTCCATTGCCAACCGGCTGGTCTACGCCGTGGGGAAAGACCTGCAATCGGCTACCCCGCGAGACTGGTTGTTTGCGGTTTTTTACGCCGTGCGCGACCGCATCATGGAGCGCTGGCGTGAATCCATTGCGCAAACCAAAGACACCCATGCCAAGCGCGTGTACTACCTGTCGCTGGAGTTTTTGACCGGCCGCGCCCTGACCAATGCCATGCTGGCGGCCGATATTTATGAGCCGGTGCGCCAGGCCTGCGCCCAGTTGGGTGCGGATTTTGATGCCCTGATTGACCTGGAGCCTGACGCCGGTTTAGGCAACGGTGGCCTGGGCCGGCTGGCAGCTTGCTTTCTCGACTCCATGGCCACGCTGGGCCTGCCCGGCATGGGCTATGGCATTCGCTACGAGTACGGCATGTTTGCCCAGCGCATTGACCACGGGCAGCAGATTGAGGAGCCCGACTACTGGCTGGTCAATGGCTACCCGTGGGAGTTCATGCGACCGGAGTTCAACTGCACCATTCGCTTTGGCGGCCAGTTGGTGGCGCAAAACGGGCGCACCTCGTGGCTCAACACCGAAGACGTGATTGCCACGGCCTATGACACCGGCGTGCCCGGCTACCAATTGAACAGCGTGGTGACCTTGCGCCTGTGGTCGGCGCGGGCCAGTGGCGGCGTGAATATGGATGCCTTCAACCGGGGCGATTACATCTTGGCGGTAGAAGAAAAAAATGTCTCCGAGAACGTCACCCGCGTGCTCTACCCGGACGACCGTACCGAGCATGGGCGCGAGCTGCGGTTGCGCCAGGAGTATTTTTTTGTCAGTGCTTCGCTGCAAGATATTTTGCGGCGTTATCTGCTGTCCAACACCGGCTTTGACGCGCTGGCCGACCAGGTGGCCATTCACCTCAACGACACGCACCCGGCACTGGCAGTGCCCGAGCTGCTGCGCTTGTTGATGGACGAGCACGGCTTGAATTGGGAGCGTGCCTGGGGCGCGTGCCAGAAGATTTTTTCTTACACCAACCACACCTTGATGGACGAGGCGCTGGAGACTTGGCCGGTGGACTTGCTCAGCCGCGTGTTGCCCCGGCACATGGGTTTGATCTACGACATCAACGCACGTTTTCTGGCCGAGGTGCACCAGCGTTTTCCGCAAGACAACGTGATCTTGCGGCGCATCTCCCTGATTGAAGAGCGGGGCGTGCGCCGCGTGCGCATGGCGCATTTGTCGGTGCTGGCCAGCCACAAGATCAACGGGGTGTCTGCGCTGCACAGCCAGTTGATGGTGGACACGATTTTTTACGACTTTGCGCGCCTTTACCCTGCGCGCTTTTGCAATAAGACCAATGGCATCACACCCCGTCGCTGGTTGGCGCAGGCCAATCCGTCGCTGGCCAGCCTGATTGACAGTCGTTTGGGCCCTGACTGGCGTCGTGATTTGGGGCAGTTGGCACGCCTGCGCGACTGGGCTGATGAGCCGCAATTTCAGCAGGCCTTTGCCCAAGCCAAGCAACAAAACAAAGAGCGACTGGCCGCCCTGATTGAGCGCGAGCTGGGTTTGCGCGTCGACCCGCACAGTCTGTTTGACGTGCAGGCCAAGCGCATGCACGAGTACAAGCGCCAGTTGCTCAATGTGCTGCACGTCATCAACCGCTACCACCGCCTGCTGGTGCAGCCCGAGCGCCACACCGTGCCGCGCACCGTGGTGTTTGCGGGCAAGGCGGCCTCGGCCTATTACATGGCCAAGCTCATCATTCGTCTGATCAATGATGTGGCGCGTGTCATCAACAACGACACCCGTCTGAACGGCCAGTTGCGTGTGGTGTTCATGCCCAACTACCGCGTGTCGCTGGCCGAGGTCATCATGCCGGCGGCCGATTTGTCAGAGCAAATCTCCACCGCTGGAACGGAGGCGTCGGGCACCGGCAACATGAAGTTTGCGCTCAACGGCGCACTCACCATCGGCACCTGGGACGGCGCCAATATTGAAATTGCGCAAGAGGTGGGGTTGGACAACATCTTCATCTTTGGCAACCGCACCGAGCAGGTCACCCACCTGCGTGGCTACGGCTACGAGCCCGCCATTTATTACCACGACAACTTTGACCTGAAATACGCCATTGACCGCCTGGCCGAGGGCGCCTTTTCGCCCGAAGATCCGGGGCGCTACCGCGACATCGTCAACAACCTGTTGGAAGTGGACCACTACCAGTTGCTGGCCGATTACGCCGACTATGTGAAAGCCCAGGACCGGGCGGACGCGCTCTACCAGCGTCCGTCCGACTGGACGCGCAGTGCTATTTTCAACGTGGCCGGCATGGGTAAGTTTTCTTCCGACCGCACCATTCGCGAATACGCGCAAGACATTTGGGGCGTACAGCCCTTGCCGGCCCGGTAGCTTTTTACTTAACCGTTTACTTATCTTTACGGAGGTTTCAAACACCAGGCGGGGTGGGGCCCTAGACTGCAGGCATGAGCCAAAACCTGTTGATGATTGAAGATGACGCCCGCTTGGCGCGCATGGTGACCGAATACCTGGGCCAGTCGGCTTACCTTGTGAGCCATGCCGGAACCGGCCAGGCCGGGCTGGACGCCTTGCAGGCCGCGCCCGCCGACCTGGTGATTCTCGATTTGATGCTGCCCGACATGGACGGCCTGGAAGTGTGCCGGCGCATTCGTGCCTTGCCCGGCGCGCTGGCCAGCACGCCGGTGTTGATGCTCACCGCCAAGGGCGACCCGATGGACCGCATCATTGGGCTGGAAATTGGCGCCGACGATTATTTACCCAAGCCCTTCGAGCCGCGTGAATTGCTGGCGCGCATTCGCGCTGTACTGCGTCGCCGCGTGGACCTGGCCTCCAGCGCCGCCGGGCCGGGTTTGCGCTTTGGCACGCTGGAGATTGACCGCGACGCCCGCACCGTCACCGTGGGCGCACAAGCCTGCGAGCTGACCTCTTACCAATTTGACCTGCTGGTGGCGCTGGCCGAGCGCGCAGGGCGCGTGCTCACCCGCGACCAGATCATGGAAGCGGTGCGCGGGCGTGAACTCGAAGCCTTTGACCGATCGATTGACGTGCACATGGGGCGCATTCGCGCGGCCATCGAGGTTGACGCCAAAAACCCCAAACGCATCTTGACGGTGCGTGGCGTGGGCTATGTTTTTGCCCGTCAACAAGACTGAGCCATGTTCTTCAAAAAACTGTACCTGCGCATTTGGCTGGCCGTGATTCTGGCCGTGGCCGTGTTGACCCTGCTGCTGGGTTGGGCCTGGCGACTGGCGGCTGAGCCGCCGCTGCGCGAGGCGGTCATTCGCAACGAAGCCGGCCAAGTGATTGGACAGGGCGCGCGCGTGCGTCGCCCGCCTAACCAGCAGGCGCCCAACCGCCCGGAGGCAGAACCTGAACCTGAGCTGGAGCCTAAACTGGCCCCGGCGCCGCCCAATATGCCCCCGCCGCACCACATGCAAGGCAAAGGCAAGGGCAACTGGGTTGGCCCGGAGTTTGAGGTGCGCATGAACGACGGGCGAACCGTCTTTATGCACCTGCCACGGCCAGCGGCATCTTTTTGGAGCCGCCCGCCTTTCGGGTTTTTCTGGATGCTGGGTCTGGTGGGTATTGCCGTGGCGCTGGCCACCTACCCCATCATTCGCAAACTCACCCGGCGGCTGGAACTGCTGCAAAACAGCGTGCAGAAATGGGGCGAGGGCGACCTGTCCACCCGCGTGTCCGAGCATGGCCAGGACGAAGTGGCCTTTTTGGCGCGCGGCTTTAACCAGGCCGCTGAGCGGGTAGAAAACCTGGTGAAGTCGCACGAAACCCTGCTGGCGTCACAAAAGTCTTTGCTGGCCAACGCCTCGCATGAACTGCGCTCGCCGCTGACCCGCCTTCGCATGGGGCTGGAGCTGCTGGGGCCAACTGCCACCCCCGCCACCCGGCAAGACATGGCACTGGACATTGCCGAACTGGACGAGCTGATTGAAGAAATTTTGTTGGCCAGTCGCCTCGATGCGCGCGAGGCCGACGTAGGCACCCTCGAGTCTGTCGACCTGCTGGGCCTGGTGGCCGAAGAATGCGCCCGTGCCAATGCGGAGTTGGAGGTGCAATGGCCACACGCCGATGCCAGCACGGGTGCCAACGCCAATGCCAATGCCAACGCCAACACCAGCGCTGAAGCCATGACCTCTCTGCCCGTGCATGGCGTGGCCAAACTCCTGCGCCGTGCGGTGCGTAACCTGCTGGAAAACTCCAAGCGCCACGGCGCCGGGCAAATGACGGTTGAGCTCGTCAAAACCAACGCCCACGCCCAGATTCGCGTGTGCGACCGCGGCCCCGGCGTGCCGCCCGAGCTGCTGGAGCGTATCTTTGAGCCCTTTTACCGCCTGCCCGGCGCCAGCGAACGCGACGGCGGCGTGGGTCTGGGCCTGGCGTTGGTCAAGTCCATCGCCCTGCGCCACGGAGGGCGCGTGCATTGCGAAAACCGCCCCGAAGGTGGCGCCTGCTTTGTCATCGACCTGCCGCTTGAAAACGCCCCCGCAAGTGCCAAGACCACCTAGTGCCGTGGCTTGCAAAAAATCAAAGTGACCCACCCGGTTTTGAAGTAAAAAACACCCCTAGATTTTGTGGCCGACCCCTTAAAAGACCATTAAATTTTGGAATATCTTTAGCCGCCTACGCTGGATAAAGTACACCCCACTGCTGTCACAGTATTTCAACGAACGCATCCAGGGTGGATGCAAAATTTGATCAGGTTTCCAACGACGTTCCCCTCCGGGGGGAACTTTATAAGCCACCTTCGGGTGGCTTTTTTTTGGGAGGGCGGTTGGGTTTTAGGGGCTGACAAACTAAGTGCTGTTGCTGGAAATGTGAGCTGACTGGTTTTGAATCGAAGTGTCTGGGCATGCTGACATCGGTAATGACAGGTGTGCAGCGGTTGCAGGTATTAGGATTTTGGTCGCTAAGGATTTGTAAAGACCATTTGCTGCCGCTCACGAAATGCCGAGCCGTCATTCGCAACACGTAGTTGTTAATATTTTTG
>JBIKZP010000142.1:0-6091 GCA_044354655.1 Rhodoferax sp.
GCGCAAACCCTGGCCTTGCCCGATCACTTTGATTTTGACAACTTCGACCTCAGCCCTTACAAAGACTTCACCCTGGTTTGCACCGAAAAAGACGCGGTCAAACTGTGGCGTTATGAACCGCAGGCCCTGGCGGTTGCGCTGACGTTGACGCTGGCGCCAGACCTCCTGGCAAGGCTGGACCAACGACTCAGGGCTCACCCAAGCCCAACGCTATCATCTGCACATGGACACACGACTTCTTGAACTGCTGGTTTGCCCCATCACCAAAGGGCCACTCGAATACAACCGCGACACACAGGAGCTGAGCTCACGCAGTGCGCGCCTGGCCTATCCGGTGCGCGACGGCATTCCCATTCTTTTGGAGGCAGAGGCGCGCGTCATGACCGATGAGGAGCTCGGGCTTTGAGCTACACCGTTCTTATTCCAGCGCGGTTGGCGTCCACCCGGCTGCCCAACAAACCGCTGGCCGATCTGGCCGGCGTGCCCATGGTGGTTCGCGTGGCGCAACGCGTTTTGTCGGGCAACTCGTCTGCCCAAGCGCCCCGCGTGGTGGTGGCCGCGGACAGCGTAGAGATCATCGCCGCCTGTCAGGCCCATGGCGTAGAAGCCGTGCTGACCCGGGTCGACCACCCCTCGGGGAGCGACCGCCTGGCCGAAGCCAGCCATTTGCTGGGCCTGGGCAATGAAGAGATCGTGGTCAATGTGCAAGGCGACGAGCCGTTGATTGACCCCGGCCTTGCCAGCGCCGTGGCCGAGCTGCTGGTACAGCGGCCCCAAGCCAGCATGAGCACAGCCGCGCATGCCATGGCAAGCCGCGCCGACTTCATGAGCCCGCATGTGGTCAAAGTGGTGCTTGATGCTCAGGGCATGGCCCTGTACTTCAGTCGCGCCCCCATCCCGCACTGGCGTGATCAAGACGAGTCCAGCGCCTGGCCGCAGCCAGCGCCCTTGCGCCATATTGGTATCTACGGCTACCGCGTAGGGTTCTTGCGCGAATTCCCCAAACTGGCGCAAGCGCCGCTGGAGCGGACCGAAGCCCTGGAGCAACTGCGTGCCATGTGGCACGGCTATCGCATTGCCGTGCATGTCACAGCACAGGCCCCGGGCCCCGGTGTGGACACACCCGAAGACCTTGAGCGGGTACGTCAGCTACTGGCCTCTTGAGCGCGGTGTGTCGTAAGCAAGCCGGAAGCTCTGCCGTGCTATTCTCTTGACAAAATGAAGCAGGTTGGAGGGCTGATCTCAGTACCGGCTTGCTGCCTGATTTTCAATAAATCCAAGGACATTCATGAGACTCATTCTTTTGGGCGCACCAGGCGCCGGCAAAGGCACACAAGCCACCTTCATCTGCCAAAAATACGGCATTCCTCAAATTTCGACCGGCGATATGCTGCGTGCTGCCGTCAAGGCTGGCACGCCCCTAGGGATTGAAGCCAAGAAGATCATGGACGCTGGCGGTCTGGTCAGTGACGAACTGATCATCAACCTCGTCAAAGAGCGTATTACCCAGGCTGATTGCGCATCGGGTTTTTTGTTTGACGGCTTCCCCCGCACTATTCCGCAAGCAGATGCCATGAAGGCAGCAGGTGTCAAACTCGATTACGTGCTTGAAATAGCCGTGCCATTTGAAGCCATCGTTGAGCGCATGAGTGGACGGCGCTCGCATGCTGCGTCGGGCCGTACCTACCACGTCAAGTTCAACCCCCCCCGCGTGGCTGGTCTTGACGATGTCACGGGTGAAGCGCTTATCCAGCGCGAAGATGACAAGGAAGAAACAGTCAAGAAGCGGTTGGACGTTTACAGCGCCCAGACCCGCCCCCTGGTGGATTACTACTCAGACTGGGCCAAAACCGACCCAACCAACGCCCCCAAGTACCGCGCCATCAGTGGCACCGGCAGCGTTGAAGACATCAAAGACCGGGCCTTTGCCGCCCTGGCCAGCTGAACCACACTAGCCCATCAGGGCCAGCATCAAGGCCACACGCGCTTTCACCGGCGACAGGCCTTGAGAATCAGGTAGTTTTGCCGACCCTGTAGACAGTACCCGGCCATTGGCGCAGCGTGTGGCGCGCACCACCTTCACGCCTGCAGCCTGCGCCTTGAGCAAGGCGTGCTCCAGGCTGTGGTGCAGGGTGCCGTTACCGGTACCGGCCACCACCAAGCCTTGCAGTGGTCCGGCATCCGAAGGCATACGCAAAGCATCCACCACAGCGCCATGGGCCCCCGCATAGTTCATGATGATCTCGACGCGCGGCCACTTCGCAGTGGTCGCAAAATTTTGCAATTCTGGGGCGCCAGGCGTGTCATGAACAGGCCAGTTTTTCAGTAACCGAACCTGCCCTTCCTCCACATAGCCCAACGGCCCAGCCTCGCCCGAGCTGAAAGCATCAAGCCGGTACGTGTGGACTTTTTGCACATCAATCCCCGTGTGCAACGTGCCAGCACAAACAGCCACCACGCCGCAAGCGCCTGGCGCAAGCACCACCGCCATGGCGTCCATGAGGTTTTGCGGGCCATCGGGCACCAAGGCCGTGGCTGGGCGCATGGCGCAGGTCAACACCACCGGTTTACGCAATGCCTCCCCGGCAGACAAAACTGCATGCAGAAAATACGCAGTTTCTTCCAGCGTGTCGGTGCCGTGGGTGATCACCACGCCACGTACATCGTCCTGGGCCAAGAAGTGACGCACCCGCAAAGCCAAACGCTGCCAGACCTCAAAACTCATGTCCTTGCTGTCAAGTTGAGCCACCTGCTCGGACGCCAGGGTTCGCCCGCCCAGCAGCGCCAAAAGACCTGGAATCGCCTCCAGCAATTGAGCCACCCCTACCTGCGCGGCGGTGTAGCCAATGTTGTCAGCCGCCTCAGTTGCCGTTCCGGCAATGGTGCCCCCCGTGCCCAAAACAACTATCTTTTCTTGATTTTTCATAACAGCCACTTGCAAACTTTTTAAAACTGGTTAAAAATACAGTTACTGGACATTAAAACAGTATTGACAGACAGGTAGCCCCCAGCAAGACCCAACATTCACTCAAGGAGTCGCCATGCTAGAAAGCCCAAAGCTCACATCCCGGCAGCAACAAATTCTGGAACTCATCCAGAGCGCCATCTCCCGCACCGGTGCGCCACCAACCCGGGCCGAGATTGCCACCGAGTTGGGCTTCAAGTCAGCCAACGCGGCTGAAGAGCATCTCCAAGCCCTGGCCCGCAAAGGCGTCATTGAGCTGGTCAGTGGCACATCCCGGGGCATTCGCCTCAAATCAGACACCCTGCGCTCCATCAACGAATCGCGCAGCAAGCAGTTCTCACTCTCGCTGCCAGGCTTCTCGCAACTGGCTTTGCCGCTGATTGGTCGGGTGGCTGCAGGATCCCCTATTTTGGCGCAAGAGCATGTAGACCAAACCTACTATCTAGAAAACAGCCTGTTTCAACACAAGCCTGATTACCTGCTAAAAGTACGGGGCATGTCCATGCGCGATGCCGGCATCATGGACGGTGACCTACTCGCGGTACAAGCCACCAAGGAGGCCAAAAATGGCCAAATTGTGGTGGCCCGCCTGGGAGATGAAGTCACTGTCAAGCGCTTCAGGCGCAATAAAGACCTGATTGAACTGCACCCCGAAAACCCCGACTACCAAACCATTGTGGTCGAACCCGGTGAGCCGTTTGAAATCGAAGGACTGGCCGTGGGCCTGATCCGCAACACCATGTTGATGTAAACAACTAGTCCAAGGCCCCACCATGAACACTGCCATTTTTGACACGCCCAACTTCTTCGCGCCTTTGCAAGGGTCTTTGCAAGGGTTATTGCGTTGGCTTATGCCTGCCTCAGCTATCGCTCAAGGCAGAACACCAGCTTTCTCACAAGCGCTCGCACGGGTTCAACCAGAAGGCGTGCCTGTATCCTCTGTACTCCGCAATAACCGCTTCAAACTTCAGTCACCACGCACACGAACTGCCCATCCGGTTCGCAAGCCCCTCAGAATTGTTCGCGTGGTTGAAGCTGGCAACTCCCCGGCTCTGGTAGGCCGCATGGTCATGTCAGGTCGTATGGGCGATGTGTGCGACGAGCTCGACCGCCTGACGGCCCAAACGTCCACACGGCACTAAAAAGGGAGTGGGCGGGCCAGCCTAGTTACGCAGCATTTCCCAGCAGAAAGTCTGCTTTGCCCAACTCCACCCCGTTGTGTCGCAACATGGCATACGCGGTGGTGGTGTGGAAGTAAACATTGGGTGTGGCCCAGTGCTTCAGGTAGGCCTCGCCCAACATGGTCCGGGTGGCTTCGCGGCCCACCGGAAACGTAATCTCCTTCAACTCGGTGCCATCGAGTTTGTCTGCAGGTACCGTGGCCAGGTAATCCAAGGTTTTCTGGATACGCGCTTTCAGCTCTGGCAAGGTCACCTCGTTGTCTTCAAATTTCGGAGCTTCCACCCCAGACAAGCGGGCCACACCGTTTTTGGCCGCGTCACAGGCGATCAAGACCTGGCGCGTAAAAGGCAGCATATCGGGGGCCAGTCGAAACTGGGTGAGCGCCAGGGGATCACACTTTTTGGCATCCACAAAGGCCTGAGCCTTGTCCAGCATATGGCTCAAGTTGGTGAGCATGGTGGTAAATACTGGCAAACAGGCAGAAGACATGGTGATAGACACGTTGACACTCCAAAAATATAAAAACCTGGAATACGCTTCAAAAAATGAGCGTCAGGCCATAGAAGGGCCACGCCAAGGCACAATCTCACCCCATGAATATTGTGATACTTGATGATTACCAGGACGTGGTGAGGAAGCTCGATTGTGCCGTCAGGCTGGAAGCGTACAAAGCCAAGGTCTATACCAACACGGTAAAAGGGCTGGGCCAACTGTCGGTACGGCTTAAAGATGCCGATGTCATTGTGCTCATTCGCGAGCGCAGCCACATGCCGCGCCAACTGATCGAAAAATTACCCAAACTCAAACTGATCGTGCAAACCGGCCGTATTGGCTCCCACATTGACGTGGCGGCCTGTACAGAGCGAGGTATTGCCGTGGCCGAAGGGTCTGGCTCTCCCATAGCGCCTGCGGAATTGACTTGGGCGCTCATCATGGCGGCCATGCGACGTCTGCCCCAGTACATTGGCAACCTCAAACACGGGGCTTGGCAGCAGTCGGGGCTGAAAGCCGGCTCCATGCCTGCCAATTTTGGGCTGGGCACAGTGCTTCGGGGCAAGACCCTCGGAATCTGGGGCTACGGGAAGATTGGCCAACTGGTGGCAGGTTACGGCAAGGCCTTTGGCATGAAGGTGATAGTTTGGGGTAGCGAGACCTCGCGCGACCAGGCCGTACAAGACGGCTTGGAGGCGGCCCCCAGCAAAGCGACTTTTTTTGAAACCGCTGATGTGCTGTCGCTGCACTTGCGCCTGAACACTGAGACCGCTGGCATCGTGAAACTCGATGACCTCTTTTCCATGAAACCCACCGCCCTGCTCGTGAACACTTCTCGCGCCGAGTTGATAGAGCAAGACGCCTTGATCAGCGCGCTGAATTGGGGCCGTCCGGGTTTGGCAGCGGTGGACGTCTACGAAACCGAACCCATTTTGCAAGGGCAGGCATTGTTGCGACTGGAGAACTGTATTTGCACGCCACACATCGGCTACGTTGAGCAAGCCAACTACGAGATGTTCTTTGGTGCTGCGTTTGACAACGTCATCAATTTCATCAAGGGCACGCCTACTAACATCGTCAACCCTGGCGCCTTACAGGTACGCCGTTGAAGTCAAGCCCGCCTAGGGTGCGCACGGCCATGCCGCCCGTGCTTTGGGCGCTGATGTTTGGCAACTTTGTCATCGCCACCGGTGTCATGGTGGTGCCGGGCACACTCAATGACCTCAGCAGCTCGCTGTCGGTCTCCATCCCAGTGGCTGGGCAACTCATTTCGGTATCTGGCGTGGTGATGTGCCTGTGCGCTCCCTTGTTTGCGTCCGCCGTTGCCACCTGGGACCGGCGCCGCCTGCTGGTCCTGTGCATGCTGTGGTATGGGGTTTTACAGCTACTCAGCGCCGTGATGCCAACGTTTGGCTCACTGCTCGTGGTGCGGGCCTTGACCGTTATTTCTCC
>JBIKZP010000143.1:0-6083 GCA_044354655.1 Rhodoferax sp.
GTAGAGGTGTTTTGACTCGTTAAATAGCGGTCGACTTATGGACGACTAACGGTCGGATGGTGCGGCTGGCGGGGATCGAACCCACGACCCTTGGCTTCGGAGGCCAATACTCTATCCACTGAGCTACAGCCGCAAAACTGAAGGGTGCATTGTAGGGGGCTTTACCTGAGGCGATGGCTATAATCCGGGCTGCTTTCACCGCCCCGCGCTTTTTAGAGGACACCATGAGCGACAACAGTCACGACACCGTTAACGACGAAGACCACACCGGTCCGGTCAAAAACCCCAAGCAATTGCTGCTTGCTGTCTTTTTCTCGTTTGTTGTGCCAATTTTTGCCATCATTGGCTTGGTGTACTACGTTACCTCTGAGAACAAGCCAGCCGCTGGCGCTGTCAATATGGAAAAAGCCATTGAAGCCCGTCTGCAAAAAATTGGCACCGTTGAGATTCGCGATGCCAACCGCGAACTGAAAAGCGGCGAAGAAGTCTTCAAAGCCCAGTGCAGTGCTTGCCACACCTCAGGCGCAGCCGGTGCGCCTAAATTGGGCGACGTGGCGGCCTGGGCTCCACGCATTAAAACAGGGTATGAGACTTTGCTGAACTCGGCCATCAAGGGCAAGAATGCCATGGGCGCCCAGGGTGGCGGCGATTTCGAAACACTGGAAATTGGCCGTGCCGTAGTCTATTTGGCCAACGCGTCTGGTGGCAAGCTCGAAGCGCCCAAGGCTGCAGCCTCTGCGCCTGCCAGCCAATAAACGCCTTCAACCCCAAAAAAGCCGGTTCTTGAACCGGCTTTTTTTCGTCTGCAGGGACAGCCAGCTGTTTGCCTGGCGGCAACTTCAGGGCGTCCGGGTGCGCTCTTGAAGTGCTTGCGGGCTGCGCACGTACTTGAAGTTGGCCTCAAGGGCGGCTGATTCGCAGTCTTGCGGCACCCACAGGCCCTGCTCCACCGCGTCGGCGGCCTGGTTCATGTCCATGGTGTGCACCAGGCCCATACCGGTGTCGGCATCGAGGTACAGGCGCCCTGCTTCGTCCAGCAGCACGCGCTGAAGGCGGCCAGGTTTGCCGGTGTGGTCGCAGATGCTGAAGTCTTCGCTGACGCGCCAGATCAGCGGCGTGCTTTCCAGCTCAACGTAGACGCGTTGCGGGCCGTTCTGAAAAAACCACTGGCCTTCGGCGTCGTGCTCGTAGTTGCGGTTGATAAATTCAATGAGTTTTTCGTGTTTGAGCTGTGAGCCCTTGCTGTCCGATGTACCACCGGCAAACGGGCCGAGGGCCTGCGCGCGATCGTCGCGCATGAACCAGTTGCCACGCGCGTCCAAGCCAAGCCAGCCGCAGCAGTGCGGCACATGGGGCCATTTGATCAGCGCTTGTTTAACGATATCGTCCATAGCTCAGGCAGTCTTCGGGGTTGAAAGGTGAGAGATGAGCCAGCCGCCAACGGCGTCTGGCATGGCACGCACATGACCGGGAGGCCGCCCATGGGCGAATCCAACATGGCCGCCGTGCGCGGGCTGCCAGAGCGTAACGCAAGGGCCAACATCTTGCTGGCGCGGCAGGCTGCTGGCGGGCACAAAGGGGTCATTGCGGGCGTTGACGACCAACGCCGGGATGCGAATGCGGTGCAAATGCGGCTTGGCCGAGGCGCGCGCCCAGTAGGTGTCGGTGTTTTTAAAGCCGTGCAAGGGCGCGGTGAATACGTTGTCAAACGCATACAGGTCTTGTGCCGCCAGCAAGGCCTTGGCGTTGAACAAGCCGGGGTGCTGGGCCAATTTTTTCAGGGCTTTGGGCTTCATGGTGTTGAGGAACATACGGGTGTAGACCTGCCGGTTGAACCCTTGGCCGATGGCCCAGCCGCTGGCGGTCAGGTCGACGGGCGAAGACACGCTGGCGACGGCGTCGACCACGTGCGCGGCGTCGGCGCCCATTTCTTCGGCCCAACGCAGGAGCGCATTGCCGCCCAGCGACACGCCCACGGCCAGGATGGCGCCTTTGTGCTGCTGGCGCAGGCGCGCCAGTATCCAGCCGACTTCTTCAAAATCGCCAGAATGGTAGGCGCGCGGACCCAGGTTGAGCTCACCGCTGCAACCGCGAAAGTGCGGCACGGCAAAGGCCAAGCCGTGGGCTCGGGCGTAGTCGGCAAAGGCCTGCGCGTAGTGGCTGCCCGACGAGCCTTCCAGGCCGTGGAACAAGACCAACAAGGTATTCCCGGGCGCGTCTTGCAACCAATCGACATCAATGAAGTCACTGTCGGGGGTGGTCCAGCGTTCTCTGCGGAAGCTCAAGGCCGGGCCGTTTACCCGGCGTGCATACAAGGCCGGCCATATGGTTTGAAGGTTGCCACCGGGCAACCAGACGGGCGCTGCGTAGTTCATGAAGTGCGGTGTGTCTTGATCAGAAGCCAGAGGCCTATTTCTTGTCGGAATCAGGGGTGAGTGGTCAGCACAGTTGACGCTGGGCGGATCCACCTGGAGTTTTAAGGCCTGCGTGCGATTTTGCCGTGATTTGCCGCAAATCGCGCCTGCCATGGGGTTTTGTTGTCTGGCGATCAAGACCACCTTGGCTGGCCTGTGGTAGCGTCATGCTTCCATGGAGGAGAGTGATTATGAAGAAGATGGTAACGATGATTTTGCTGGCGCTCACGCTGGCTTTGACAGGTTGTGGCTACAACGATTTTCAACGGCTGGATGAGCAGACCAAGTCCGCCTGGAGCGAGGTGCTCAACCAGTACCAGCGGCGCGCCGACTTAGTGCCCAATATCGTGGCCACGGTGAAGGGAGAGGCCGCATTTGAACAAGAGACTTTGACGCAGGTGATTGAAGCGCGCGCAAAAGCGACTTCGATCCAGGTGACGCCCGAGACGCTCAACAATCCAGAAGCTTTTCAAAAGTTTCAAGCGGCGCAAAACCAGTTGGGTTCTGCGTTGAGCCGCTTGATGGCGGTGTCTGAACGCTACCCCACGCTGCAAGCCAACCAGGGGTTTCGAGATTTACGGGTGCAGCTTGAAGGGACTGAAAACCGGGTAACGGTGGCGCGTAACCGCTACATTCAAGCGGTACAGGCCTACAACATTCTGGCGCGCAGTTTCCCCACCAATTTGACAGCCATGGCCTTCAGCTACGCGCCCAAACCCAGCTTTGCAGTGCAAAACGAGGCGGTTATTTCAGCCCCGCCCGTGGTGGACTTCAGTAAAGACAAGCCCAAACCTTAAGCGCACGGGATTGAAGTTGGCCGGCTTTGGTATGCACTGGTTTCAGCGCTCACGCCGTTCAGCGCGAGCGCTTTTGCTGCTGCTTTGCGCTTTGGGCGGTTTGGCCTGGGCACAACTGGCAGTCCCCAACTTAACGGGTCATGTGGTGGACACCACCGGTACCCTGAGTGCTAGTGCAGCAGCGCAACTTGAGGCGCAACTCAACACGTTTGAACAGCAGCAAGGTACGCAGTTGGTGCTGCTGCTGGTGCCCACCACGCAGCCCGAAGACATTGCCAGTTACGCCAACCGGGTGGCCAACACCTGGAAAATAGGGCGCAAAGAAATTGGCGATGGTCTGTTGTTGGTGGTGGCCACGCAAGACCGCAAAGTGCGCATTGAAGTGGCCAAAACCTTTGAAGGCGCCATTCCAGATCTGGCGGCCAAACGCATCATTGATGAAAGCATCACGCCGCGCTTCAAGCAAAGCGATTTTGCCGGCGGTCTCAGCGCCGGTGCAGAGCAGTTGATGGCGCTGGTGCGCGGTGAGAAGCTGCCGCCACCGCAACGGGCGGCGAAAGATTCGCGGCAGATTAATACCGATTTTGAGTGGGCCGATCTGGCGGTGTTTTTGTTTCTTGTGGTGCCGGTGGTGGCGGGAACGGCGCGCCGAATCTTTGGCGCCAAAGCGGGGGCGCTGGCCACGGGCGTGGCCGCTGGCGGCTTGGCTTTGTTGTTTACCGCCAGCCTGGTGGTGGCGGTGCTGACCGCCATGGTGGCCTTGATTCTCACCCTGGTGATGGGCACGTCTGGCACGCTGGGGGGCTCCGGATGGCGCGGCGCTGGCGGCTCCATGGGCTGGGGCAGCGGGGGTGGCTTCGGCGGGCGCGGGGGCTCGGGCGGTTTTGGCTCGGGGGGTGGGGGTGATTTTGGAGGCGGTGGCGCCTCAGGAGACTGGTGATGATTCAACGACTGCAACGCCTGATCACCCACCGCTGGCGCGAAGCGGGTTTGCAGCGCACCTTTACGCCTGCGCGCCTGCTTGCGCTCACACAGCAGGTGGCCACAAGTGAACACCAACATTCGGGCGAGATTCGTATCGTCATTGAAGCCGGATTGCCGCTGAGTTATTTGCTGAAAAAACAGCCTTTGCGTGCACTGGTGCGCGCCCGCGCCCTGTCCTTGTTTGGCAAGTTGCGGGTATGGGACACGGCACAGAACAACGGCGTACTCATTTACCTGCTGCTGGCTGAAAGAGCGATTGAAGTTGTGGCCGACCGAGGCCTTAACGAGCAGGTGGCGCCCGCCGTGTGGCAGGCCCTGGTGGCGCGCATGCGGGAGTCGTTTAGACAAGGCGAATTTGAAGCTGGCCTGGAACAGGCGGTAGGTCACGTCTCTGTCCTGTTGCAAACCCACTTTGCCTTGCAGCCGGGGACGGCCAACGCCAACGAGTTGCCCAACGAACCCCACCTTTTGTGAGGGCGGGGATGGCGCCTGGCTAGCCCTTGTAGCGCATCACCATGAAAAAAGCCCCGGTCTATGCAACACGGGGCTCGTTGGTTGCAGTGTTGAAGAACACCACAAGGGGCTCGGAAAATGGCACTGCAGGGCAGCGACCACCAGCGGCCGTTATTTTTTCGACCGGTACTTGCGCAGTGCGGCCATTTGGGCCGCCATGACAGCGAGTTCAGAAGTGGCACGGGCCAGATCAATATCGCTTTTGGCGTTTTTCATGGCTTCTTCAGCGGCAGCTTTGGCGGCGTTGGCTTTCTCGTCGTCCAGGTCTTTGCCGCGAATGGCGGTGTCAGACAACACCGTGACGCAGTGAGGCTGAACTTCCAGAATGCCACCGGCGACGAAGACAAATTCTTCCGTACCATCAGCATTTTCAATGCGCACGGAGCCCGCTTTGATGCGGGTGATCAGCGGTGTGTGGCGCGGGTAAATGCCCAGTTCTCCGGCTTCACCAGGCAAGGCAACAAAGGTGGCCTCACCTGAGAAGATGGATTCTTCAGCACTGACCACGTCGACGTGGATGGTGTTCATAGGTTCTCTTTCCAATCAGTTGGACGCAGCGTCTGGCGCGTAGCCAGGTGCCATGCCACAAGATTTATCAGATTTTCTTGGCCTTTTCGAAGGCTTCGTCAATCGTACCGACCATGTAGAACGCCTGCTCGGGCAGGTGATCGCACTCGCCAGCCACAATCATCTTGAAGCCGCGAATGGTCTCGGCCAAGGTGACGTATTTACCAGGTGAGCCGGTGAACACTTCAGCCACGTGGAAAGGCTGCGACAGGAAACGCTGAATCTTACGGGCGCGAGCCACGGTCAGCTTGTCTTCAGGCGCGAGCTCGTCCATGCCCAGAATCGCGATGATGTCGCGCAATTCTTTGTAGCGCTGCAAAGTACCCTGCACGGCACGGGCCGTGTTGTAGTGGTCTTCGCCCACGACGTTGGGGTCAAGCTGACGGCTGGTGGAGTCCAGTGGATCGACCGCAGGGTAGATACCCAGTGAGGCGATGTCACGGCTCAACACCACGGTGGAGTCCAAGTGCGCAAAAGTGGTGGCAGGCGAAGGATCGGTCAAGTCATCGGCAGGCACGTAAACGGCCTGGATGGAAGTGATGGAGCCCACTTTAGTGGAGGTAATACGCTCTTGCAGACGGCCCATTTCTTCGGCCAGTGTGGGCTGATAACCCACGGCGGAAGGCATACGACCCAGCAAGGCGGACACTTCAGTACCGGCCAGTGTGTAGCGGTAGATGTTGTCCACGAAGAACAGCACGTCTTTACCTTCGTCACGGAAGGACTCCGCAATGGTCAGACCAGTCAGCGCCACGCGCAGACGGTTGCCTGGAGGCTCATTCATTTGACCGTAGACCATGGCTACTTT
>JBIKZP010000144.1:0-6077 GCA_044354655.1 Rhodoferax sp.
TCTCGTGCACTTCGGTCACACCCGCGACGGGCGAGGAGGCACTAAGCAGTTGGGCGCCGTCTTTGGCGGTGATTTTCATGAAGGCGCCGGTGGCTTTCTGGCCTGGCACGCTGGTGCGAACCCAGGCGTCCTTGACGTCCACGCCGGAGGCCCCGGTCTGAGCCATCGCGCTGGCGCAGGTTAGCGTGGTGAGGAGCGCGAGTGTGGTGAGTTGTAAAGTAAGTTTTGCAGTGAGTTTTGCAGTGCGTTTCATGATGAATTCTCCAGAAAAAATGAAAAGAAAAGTTGAAAAATGAAAACTAAAAACAGCACTCAAGGTGCTGGCTCAGTAATGAACCCGATCTTGCGCACGCCTGCTTGCTGAGCCAGCGCCATGGCTTGCGCCACCCGCTCGTAGCGCACCGCCTTGTCGCCACGGATGTGCAGCTCGGGCTGCGGCTGGCGGGCCGCGGCGGCTTGCAGTTGCAGGGGCAGATTGGCATCGGTCACAGGTACGTCATTCCAGAAGTACTGGCCGGCGGCATCCACGCTCAAACGAATGGTTTCAGGCTTGGCGTCTTGCGGCACATTGCTGACGCGCGGCAGGTCAATGTTGATGGCGTGCTTCATCACCGGCACGGTGATGATGAAGATGATGAGCAGCACCAGCATGACATCCACCAGCGGCGTCATGTTGATCTCGTTCATCACCTCGTCGGTGTCGTCTTGGGTACCAAATGCCATGACGGTCAGTCCTTGTGCGGCAACTGCACGGGGCTGACCCGGGCGCCGGTGAGCAGCAACGCATGCAGGTCGTAGGCAAAGCCGTTGAGCTGGGCCAGCACGTGCTTGTTGCCGCGCACCAGCGCGTTGTAACCCAGCACGGCTGGAATGGCCACGGCCAGCCCCAGCGCAGTCATGATGAGCGACTCGCCAATCGGCCCAGCCACCTTGTCGATGGTGGACTGGCCAGCCGCCCCAATGGCCATGAGGGCATGGTAAATACCCCAGACCGTGCCAAACAACCCCACGAAGGGCGCGGTGGACCCCACAGAAGCCAGCACCGCCAAGCCGGTTTGCAGATGGGCGGTGGCGCCGTCCAGAGAACCACGCAGGCAGCGCGTGAGCCAGTCGTTGCGGTCCAGCGCGGCCAGCCGCAACGCGTTGCCTTCTGGCGTGGTCACGTTGCTATGGCTCACGCGAGTGGTCAAGTGCTCATCCGCCGCTTGGGCGGCCAGGGCCAGTTGGCGAAAGTGGTTGGGCGCATCAGCGCCAAGGTGTGCCAAACCGTTGGGGTAAGCACCCGCCTGCCAAAACGCGGGCAGCGCGCGCGCTTGGGCAGTGGCCTGGCGCAGGCCCAGGGCTTTCACCAGAATGACCACCCAAGACGCCAGCGACATGGCCAGCAGCAGCAAGGCCACCATGCGGGTGACCCAGTCGCCCTGGGTCCACAAGGACAACAAACCAGTTTCAGCATTCATTAACAGTTACTCCAAAACAAAAACTATCGGCACTGAGAACCACATGGCCTCTGCCACGCCGCCGCGTTTACCCGGCACATAGCGCCAGCGCTGCACCGTGGCCAAAGCGGCTTGGTCGAGCCGGTCAAACCCGCTGGACTTTTGAATCTCGGCCTGCCTGGCCGTACCGTCCACCCCAATGAGCACGCGCACCAGCACTTTGCCCTGTTCACCGAGCCGTTTGCTCATGGCCGGGTAGGCGGGGCGCGTGTTTTGCAGGTAATCGGCATCGCTGGAGGGCAGCTCCAGCTTGGGGGGCGCAGGCGGCGCTGGTGCAATAGGGGCCGTTGCGGTCGCCCCCACATTCGCACCCACATTCGCCCCCACATTCGCCCCTACATTCGCACCCACATTCGTACTCGTACTGGCAACCGTATTCGCGCCAACAGGGGCGGGCATGGCTTTGGGCGCAGCCGCCACCGCCACCGCCACCGCCATGGGCGCATGGGCCGCAGGCGACGGGTCGGGCGCCACAGCGTTTACTGGCTGGGGCTGGGGTGGTACAGGCTGCGCAGCGGTGACCGCCTGAGTTTTCGGTGGGGGTATAGGCTTGGTCTGCGCAGGGGGCGTTTGAACCGCTTGGACTTTGGGCGGCGGTGTCGACAGATCGGCAACCATCACCACCGGCACCAGCACCTCTACGGCCCGTTGCAGCAGCCCACTTTGCAAGGCCCACAGCGCCGCGAGGTGCGCCAGCAACACGCTGCCCACCACCCACGCCAAGCGCACGTTGGGCTTAGCCACGGTTCTGGTCCATCCATTGCGCCATAGTCATCCTGAAATGCCGACAAAGTGCTGATGATGCCGCATTTAGTGCGCGTGTCCGACAGCACCCGATTCAATCACCTCCAGCAAAGCTGCCGGCGTTTTCAAACCCTGGGTCGACGACCCGCTGGCTGGGGTCTGCGCCCAGTCAATACTGCCCGTCTCACAGGTCTGCAAGACCTTGAACCACAGCGGACCCGCAATGCTGCCCAAGGCGCCACGCAGCACAAATTCGTCGTAATGCGCATCCGGCAGCCAGTGGTCACGGCTGGCGGCTTTCCAGGTGATCTCGTTCACGTCGTCGGTGATGGTTTTGCCGTGGCTCTCATAAGGCTTGGCCAGCTTGGCGGATTTAATCTCCAGCACCCAGCCGGCTTTGGGCATGGGCTTGGCGCCACGAAAACCTGCCGGCAAGGTCACACGCAGTGCCGTGATGGACGAGCCGTCGCAGCCATGGCCCACCTGCAAGCTGGCACGGTAATAGGTGTTGGCCAGCGCGGCTGGCTCGCCCAACACCACATGCGCGTAGGCGGCGCTGGCGGGGGCCAGGGCCAGGGCGATGAGGAGTCGGGTCTTCAAGTTGCGTTTCATACGGGGTCCTTCTGTGGCATGCCCACGCGGCTGGCGCAGAACGTCAGGCGTTTGACAAGCTCCATTCCATGAAAAAGCTGCCAGCCCTTGATGACGGGCTTGGAAGCACTATCCGTTCAATGGTTCAGGAGAAAGAAGGCGGGCCGCGTGCGGGCAGGGGCGCGGCCGTGCGTTCAGCAATGTGCGCTGCCGCCAAGGGTCGCAAAGCATGCGACAAAGGGTGAACCAGTGCCACCGTATGGCGCTGAATGGGCGGCGGTGGGGCGCCCATTGACAGGCAAAGAGGGCAGTCCAGGCTAACCGCGCCCAGGTCTTGTGCGCTGCCGTCATCCTGGCTGACCAGCATCTTCATGACGCCACCGGCAGAGCAGACCAGCGTGATCGCTTGCGGCTGTACCAGCGGCGAGGCCACTGCCACCCCGATAGACAGGACAAACCACGCCAGCACGAAACGGGCGAGCCGTGAAGCCTGACGCAGGGTTTGCAAGAGTTGCCGGGTGAACATGGGGGTGCATTATGCACGCACACCCCCGCTACCCAGACGGCTAGGCGGTTGATGTGGGTCAATGCCGCCGGCCACCGGCCAGCGCATCATGAAGGCATTGATGAAACCATTTATTGACAAGGCACTTCCATGAGCTCTCCTTCGACTTCTTCTTTAGCTTCAGCTTTAACGGCACCCTTCAAAGACCTGCTGCTGGCGCGCCGCGCCAGTTTGCAATCGCAGTTGGCGACCCTGCGCGGCGGCCCGGTAGGCCGTGTGGAGGCGTCGGCCGAGCACTTTGCTGCGGTGCAGGACTCGCCCTCGCAAACCAGCACCGAGCGGGAGCTGGAGTTGGCGCTGGACGACCGCGAATGCGCCGAACTCAACCAGGTGGAAGAAGCGCTGCAGCGCATTGAAGCGGGCACCTACGGCCTGTGCTTGGACTGCCAGGTGCCTATCGCACCGGCTCGGCTTCAGGCCGCACCAGAAGCCTTGCGCTGCGTCCATTGCCAGGAGAAGTTTGAACACAAGGCGTGATCGCACGGGCCTGCTATCCTGAAGGCATGAAAAGTTTATTTCACCTTGCCTTCCATGTCACCGACCTAGATCAGACGCGCCGTTTTTACGGTGACCTGCTGGGCTGCCAGGAGGGCCGCAGCACGGCCACCTGGGTGGACTTTGATTTCTTTGGCCACCAGCTCTCCATGCATCTGGGTGAGCCTTTCAAGACCAGCAACACCGGACGTGTCGGGGAGCACCTGGTTCCAATGCCCCACTTTGGGATGGTGCTGCAACTGAGCGACTGGCAAGCCCTGGCGCAGCGGCTGCAAGCGGCTAAGCTGGACTTTGTGCTGGCGCCGCAGCTACGTTTTGCCGGCGAACCCGGCGAGCAATGGACGATGTTTTTTCTGGACCCCTTTGGCAATCCCATCGAGGTCAAGGGCTTGGCCTCGCTCGACACGCTGTACGCCACCTGAGTTTTGGTATGAACTACACCTTTATTTCCGCCACCATTTTGTTGATTCTGATCACCGATCCGGTAGGCAACATTCCGATCTTTGCCAACGCGCTCAAGCACGTGGCACCCGAGCGGCGCGCGCTGGTGATTCTGCGCGAGGTGTTCATTGCCTTTGTGCTGTTACTGACCTTCATGTTTGTGGGCGAAGGCTTTTTGCGCGTGATGGGTTTGAGCGAGTTGTCGCTGCAGATTGGTGGCGGCGTGATTCTGTTTTTGATTGCCTTGCGCATGATCTTTCCGCCGCCCAAGACCGATGAAGAAACAGAGTTGCGCGAGCCGCTGATTGTGCCGCTGGCCATTCCGGCCATTGCCGGCCCCTCGGCACTGGCCACGGTGCTGCTGTTGGTGTCGCAGGCGCCCGAACGACGACTGGAGTGGGTCGCCGCCCTGTGCGTGACCATGACGGTGAGCGCCACGGTGCTGGTACTGGCCGAGCGCATTCAGCGCGTGGCGGGCGACCGCATTGTGACTGCGCTGGAGCGCTTGATGGGCCTGGTGCTGGTGGCGGTATCGATTGAAATGATGCTACGTGGCGTGAAGAGCTTTGCACGCCAACTGGCCGGGGCTTGAGGGCTACTTGGCTGGCGCAAGCATAGGCACCACTTCCTGCTCAATCGCACCAAACAGACTTTGACCGTCGCGGCCTTTCATCTCTAAGCGAATAGTGTCGCCGTATTTCATGAAGTCGGTGCTGGGCTTGCCGTCCTGAATGGTTTCTATGGCGCGTTTTTCGGCAATGCAGCTGTAGCCATGGCTCCAGTCCTTGTTGCTGATGGTGCCTGAGCCCACGATGGAGCCGGCGCGCACATGGCGCGTTTTGCACAGGTGGGCAATGAGCTGTCCAAAGTGAAACGTCATCTCTGGCCCAGCCTCGCACATGCCCACCTTACGGCCGTTCCAAGTGCTTTGCAGCGTGAGGTTGACGCGGCCGTTGTCCCAGGACTCCCCGAATTCGTCCAAGGTGATGGCCACCGGACTGAAGGCGGTGGCGGGTTTGCTTTGTACAAAACCAAAGCCTTTGGCGAGTTCGTCAGGTACCAGGTGGCGCAGGCTCACGTCGTTGGCCAGCATCAGCAAGCGGATGCCGTCAAGCGCCTGCTCGGGCGTGGCACCCATGCGCACATCGGCGGTGATCACGGCCAGTTCGGCCTCAAAGTCGATGCCATAGGCCTCTGAGGCGCACACCACGTCATCACACGGGCCCAGCAGGTCGTCGCTGGCGCCCTGGTACATCAAAGGGTCGGTGTAAAAGCTGGCGGGTACATCAGCGCCCCGGGCCTTTCGCACCAGCTCCACATGGTTGAGGTAGGCTGAACCGTCGGCCCACTGAAACGCCCGTGGCAAGGGCGCCATGCATTGCCGGGGGTCAAAGGGAAAGGCGTGGCGGGGTTTGCCGTGGTTCAGGGTGTCAGACAGGTCCTGCAATTGCGGGGCCATGAAGTTCCAGTCGTCCAGCACCTGCTGCAAGCGGGTGGCAATGCCGGTCGCATAATGCGCCGTGCTCAGATCGCGTGAAACAACCAGCAACTGGCCGTCGCGTGAGCCGTCTTTGTAAGTAGCAAATTTCATGACATGTCGGGGGAGAAAGCGGGTAGGAACGGCGTTGAGAATGACGTAGAGTGGAACCAATTTAACATACCGCAACACCGTCTCATGGCGATCAAAAAAAACTCAGCAAGTGATGCCACCCGGTCGGCATCCGGGGCCACTGCACCCCTGA